>NZ_JBFADP010000007.1:0-179275 GCF_040641415.1 Streptomyces sp. NPDC020875
CCGAGCGCGCGGTTCCGCCCCCTGTGTCTTCGGCGATGAGGACCCCGGCGCCCCTGACCGGCGGGCGGCGGCCCGGGTACGGATCCCCCGGCGGCCGGTCACCCGGCGGGCGGGGCGTCGCCCAGCGCCGCGAGCGCCTGCCGGGCGAGCCAGGGCTCGGCCCGCTCGTAGGACCATCCGTTGTCGTCGACCAGGGTGAAGTAGCCGCTGTAGCCGAAGTAGAACCACAGGATGTCGGCCGCCTGATCGGCCGTCATCTCCGGGTGCGTACCGCCGATTCGGTGCAGATGCGCGGCGACGATGGCGAGCGCCTCCCGGTAGCGCCCGGTCCCGGTCGCCAGCCCCTCGGCCGCGGCCTCGTTGTGGGGCGCCGTCGCGATCAGGATGCGCATGATGTCGCCGAAGCTCTCCCGCATGGACCGGGTCACGGCGGAGAGTTGCCGTAGCAACCCCTCCGGGTCGGTGAGCGAATCCAGTTCGCCCATCTTCTCGGCGACGATGGGGGCCTGACTCCAGATGTCCACCAGGGTGTGCAGCAGCCCCTGTTTGCCGCCGCCGACGGCGTAGACGGTCGTCGGCGCGACCCTGGCCTCGGCGGCGATCTCCTCGACCGTGGTCGTGAAGTAGCCCTTGCGCGAGTAGAGCAGCCGGGCGGCGTCGACGATGGCCAGCCGGGTGGCCTCCGCGTAATCGCTCCGCCGGCTTCTGTGCGGTGTGGACATGATCGTTCCTTGCCGTTCTCCGGACTCCGTTGCCCGGCTACGTTAATCGGAGTTAGACTCCGATGAGCGGATTGCTTCTTTGATCGATCCGGTCGATCCGGTTGATTCGGATCGATCCGGCCGACGAGTGCGGTGACGGCCCGACGGGCCGTAACGGCGAGCGTAGGGAGGGGCACGGCGGTGACGTATCCAGGGGGAGCGGCCGGGCGTTCGGAGCTGGTCAGCCGCTTACGCCGAGTGGTCCCGCCGGAGCGGGTGACGACCTCCGGACCCGGCTACGACACCGGCCGCACGCTCTGGAACGGGGCGGTCGACCGCCGCCCGGCCGTCGTACTGCGCTGCGGGGACCCGGCCGATGTCCGGGCGGGCGTACGGATCGCCGGGGAGACCGGGGTCCCGTTGTCCGTCCGGGCGGGCGGCCACGGCTGGACCGGTTCCGCCGTCGCCGACGACGGACTGACCATCGACATCGGCGGACTGCGCCGGGTGACGGTCGACGCCGGAGCGAAGACGGCCGACGTCGGGGGCGGCGCCACCGCGGGGGATCTGCTGGCCGCCGCCGAGCCCCGCGGCCTGGTCGCGGTGACCGGGACCGTCGGCGCGGTGGGGGTGGCCGGGCTCAGCCTCGGCGGTGGATACGGCCCGCTGACCGGCCGGTTCGGTCTCGCGGTCGACAATGTGCTCGCCGTCGATGTCGTACTCGCCGACGGTACGGAGATCACGGCGGACGCCGACCACGAGCCGGACCTCTTCTGGGCGCTGCGCGGCGGCGGGGGCAACTTGGGTGTGGTGACCTCCGTCCGGGTCGCCCTGCACACCGTGCCCGCCGTCCTCGGCGGAGTGATCCTCTACCCGTGGGCGCAGGCCGGGCCCGTACTGGCGGCCCTGGCGGAGACGGCCCTGACCGGACCGGACGAACTGACCGTCCAGAGCGGCATCGTGACCGGCCCCACCGGTGAGACCGTGGTCTTCGCGGCCCCCACCTGGTGCGGCGAACCGGCCCGGGGCGAACGGGTCCTGGCGGCGCTGACCCGGCTCGGGGACCCCCTCGTCCACCGGATCGCCCCCATGACCCTCACCGAACTCCTCCGGCGGAACGGCGACACCTTCCCCGACGGGCGGCATGCCGAGGTCCGCCCGAGGAACCTGCCCGGCCTGACGCCCCGGGCGGTCGACGCGCTCGTCGCCGGAGGCGAGTCGATGACCTCGGCGCTGTCGGCGGTCTCCCTGCATGCCCTGCACGGCGCGGCGGCTCGGGTCCCCGTCGAGGACACGGCCTTCGGAATCCGCGTCCCCCATCTGATGGCGGAGAACATCGCCCTCTGGGAGCCGTCCGACCACCGCGCGGCGGAGCACCGCGACTGGGCCCGCGACCTCTCGGACGCCCTGTCCGGCGAGGCGCTGCCGGGCGGCTACGTCAATCTGCTGGCCCCGGACGAGACGGACCAGATCGCCCACGCGTACGGCCCCAACCGGGACCGTCTGCTGGCGGTGAAGCGGCAGTTCGACCCGGCGGGGGTCTTCGCCGCCACCCCGCTTCCCCCGGACCCCGGCCCTGCCGCGGGACCCCCGCTTCCCCCGGACCCCCGCCACCTCTGACCACCTGCCGCACCACCGGCCCGCGGAGGCCTCCGCAGGCCGTACCCCACCGTGCGAGAGAAAGGTGAACCATATGAAGAGGAAGAAGACCTTCCTGGCCGGCGCCGTCGCCGGAGCGCTCATGACGGCGGCCTCGGTCGTGACGGGAGGCACCCAGGCGGTCGCGAACCCCAACGACTGCCCCAACGGCTATGTCTGTGTCTGGGGCGACAGCAACTACGAGGGACGTTTCCTGTTCGTCCCGGGGACCAGCCGCTCCAACGTCGGCAACCACATGAACGATCTGACCACGTCCCTGTGGAACCGCACCGGCTCCCGGGTCTGCTTCTACGACCACGCCGACTACCAGGGCTCCATCCTGGCGATCGTCAACCCGGGCGACTGGCGCGGCAACGTCGGCCCCACCGCCAATGACCGGATCAGCTCCTGGCGGGCCTGCTAGTACGTCTCCCGGCGGCCGGAGTGGCTGACGGCCGCCGGTGAGAAGGGGGAAGGGCGCGGGCCCGCGCAGGGAGTGCGCCGGGCCGCGCCCGGATGCTACGGGGCGGGGCCCTGGTCGGGTCCTACCCGGTTCGGTGCGGTCAGCCGAGCTTCTTCAGCTGGGCGTCGATGGTCGTCTTCGGCAGATCGGGTTCGCCGTCGACGTTGAGGTCCACGACGCTGACGATCTCATTGCCCTTGCGGACGACCACGAGCGGCATCCGCATGGCTTCGTCGCCGGTACCCATCGTCAGGATGTAGGCCAGGGCCTCGTCACCTCCGGTGAAGGTGGCCGGGGCGACCTTGGTGACCTTGTTGCTGTCCGAGTTGATCGTCACACCGAAGCCGGCGGTACACGCCTCGGCGGACTTCTTGAGTTCGGCCATGGCCTTGGTGGCGCCGTCGCCCTCGTAACTGGCCAGGGCGAGCTGCGACAGGGACACGTCCTTGAGGGCGTCTATCGCGGCCTGGGCCTGCTCCTCGGGCGTGCCGGTCTTCGGGGGCTCAAGGCCCTGGCTGATGCCGCGCGAGATACGGGCCGCCGGATCGCCGGGAGTGAGGCCCGCCACGGTCCTGGTCAGCGGCGTGCACTCCGCCTTGTCGGCGGTGGCGCTCTCCGCTCCCTTGAGGTCGGCCGCGGGCGGGGTGGTCACCTTGGTCGCCTTGAGGTCGGCCGAGACGATGGCGAGCTTGTCCAGCTCGGCCTGCGTCTTCGCCGGGGCCGACTTCTTGGTGTCGTCCTTGGCGCCGTTCGAGCTCTTCGAGTCGTCCTTCTTGTCGCCGCCGCAGGCGGAGAGCAGCAGGGCGAGGGAGACGGCGGACGCCGCGACGGCGCCACGGCGTAAAGCGGTGCTCTGCATCAGCGGATTCCTTGTGACGAGGGGAGTCGGGCTCAGCCGAGCTTCTTCAGCTGGGCGTCGATGACGGCCTTCGGCTGCTCCGACTTGCCGGAGAGGTTGAAGCTGAAGACGGAGAAGACCTCGTTGCCCTTGCGGATCACGACGACCGGCGCCTGAACCGCCGTGCCCTCGGCGTCCACCGACACGGTGTAGGCGAGGGCCTCGTCGCCACCGGCGTAGGTGGCCGGGGCGAGCTTGGTGACCTTGGTCTTGTCGGACTTGATGGTGCTGGTGAAGCCCGCGCCGCATGCCTCGCCGGACTTCTTGAGGTCGGCCATCGCCTTCGTCGCGCCGTCGCCCTCGTAGCTGGCCAGGGTCAGCATGGACACCGACATGTCCTTGAGGGCTTCCAGGGATTCGAGGGCCTGCTCCTCGGGCTTGTCGCTCTTCTTGGGCTCCTGGCCCGAGGCGATCTTGCGCGACACGGAGGCGGCGGGCTCGCCCGGGGCGCCGCCGGCCATGACCTTGGTCACGGTGGCGCATTCGGTCTTGTCGCTCTTCGCGGACGCCGCGTCCTTGATCTCGGAGGCGAGGGCGGGCTTCACCTCGTGCTTGATCTTGGGGTCCTTGAGATCGGCGGTGGCGATGGCGAGCTTGTCCAGCTCGGCCTGCGTCTTCGCCGGGGCCGACTTCTTGGTGTCGTCCTTGGCGCCGTTCGAGCTCTTCGAGTCGTCCTTCTTGTCGCCGCCGCAGGCGGAGAGCAGCAGGGCGAGGGAGACGGCGGACGCGGCCACGGCACCACGGCGGAAAGCGGTGTTCTGCATGAAGGGATTCCTTGCAACGGGGAGTCGAGATTGGTGAACGGTGATTGCACGCGGAAACCCGGAGGGGAGGGCAGCGGAAACCAAAGGGGGAGTTCCTACTGCTTGATGTAGCGGAGCGGTTCTCCTCCCGAACCGATCAGCTCACGAACGATCGTCGAGCCGTCCGGCATGGTGAGGGTGCTCCACTGCCCGGGTGAGCAGGACGCACGGTCCCCCGTCTCGACCTCGGTGGGACCGAGTTCGAGCGGTGTACCGGCGGACTTCAGCGTCGCCGACCAGGTGCAGGAATATCCGGGGCCAGTGCCGGTGAGCCTCATGACCTTCTCGCCGGTGGTGCCGTTCCCGATCGTCATCGTTCGGATGTTCTCGCCCTTGGAGGACGCGAAAGTCGCACGCCAGGTGCCCAGATAGGCCCCCGGTATGTCGCCCCCGCTGTCGCGAACCGTATCACTGGTCCCACTATTACCGGGATCTGGTTTTTCGGTCGTCTTCCCGGCGGGCTTTCTGGCGGAATCGGTACCGTCTCCGGTCGATTTGACCGCGTAAACGACCCCGGCGACGACGAGCGCGGCGATACCGAGCGCCGCGCCCAGAACGAGCCGGGCCCTTCTCCGGCGCCGGTCGCCCGCGCGGAGCACCCGGCCCGGCGGGCTCATCACACCGGGACCGGACGAAGGGGGCGGCCCGGGTGTCCCGGCGACCGTCCCGGACATCCCCCCGCCCGCGTGGAGTCGTGGCGGCGGCGCGGGAACGGCCCCCGGGCTCCCCGGATTCCCCAGCCCCCCGGGACCGGGACCGATCGCACCCGGCCCGCCGAGCTCGCCGAGCCCGCCGGAACCGCCGGAACCGCCGGAACCGCCGAGTCCGCCGGGTGCCCCGCCCGTTGCCGCCGTCCCGGGCCCGGGTCCGGCCCCGTACGCGTACCCGTAGCCGTACGACGGTTCCTCCGGCGCCCCGCCCGGCGGCGGGGTCTCGGGCAGGTCGGCCCGGCGGTGCGCGCCCGTGTTGTGCTCGAACTCCAGCAGACGTACCGCGTGCCGCCCCAGTTCGGCGACGAGCGCGCCCGGGAGCCACGGTTCGTGGTCGGCCCCGATCGCCGTCGTACGGGCGACGATCTCCGCCGGGACCGGACGCCCCTCCGGGTCCTTGCGCAGACAGTCCCGTACCAGCTCCAGCAGTCCGTCCGGCAGACCGGCCAGATCCGGTTCCTCCTCGGCGATCCGGAACATCACCGCGTGACCGGCGCTGTCGGCGGGGCCGAACGGCAGTCGTCCGGTGGCCGCGAACATCAGGATCGTGCCGAGGCAGAACACATCGGCGGCGGGCGTCAGCCGCAGCCCCCTGACCTGTTCCGGCGCCATGTAGCCGGGTGAGCCGACGACCGCCCCGGTCCGGGTGATCCCGGCGTCCGCCGACGCCTCCAGGGCGCGGGCGATCCCGAAGTCGATGACCCGGGGGCCGTCGATGGTGATCAGGATGTTGGAGGGCTTCAGATCGCGGTGGACGAGACCGGCGCCGTGGACGGAGTGCAGGGCGTGGGCGAGGCCCCGGCCGAGGATCCGTACGGAACGTTCCGGCAGCGGCCCGTGGACCCGGTTGACCACATCGCTGAGCGCCGGCCCCGCGACATAGCCGGTGGCGACCCACGGCACGGCCGCTTCCGTGTCGGCGTCCAGGACGGGCGCGGTCCATTCGCCGCCGACCCGGCGGGCGGCGTTCACCTCGTGCCGGAACCTGGTCCGGAAGGATTCCTGCGCGGCGAGTTCGGGCCGGACGAGTTTGACGGCGACCGTACGGCCCCGGTCGCTGCGGGCCAGATAGACCTGGCCCATGCCGCCCGCGCCGAGCCGGGCGATCAGCCGGTACGCGCCTATGCGTCGCGGATCCCCAGGCGCCAGCTGTTCCATCGCTTCCCCCCGGACCCGCATCCCCGTCGCTGGACGCTTTGAGGATAGGCGGCGGCCGGACGGTCCGTCGCACGGGCCCGGAGTCCGCCCCGGTCGCCGCCCCGGCGACCTGCTGGTCGCCGTCCCGGGGACCGGCGTTGAGCCGACCGGCGTCACCGGGCCGCGACGCCGTTCACCCGATGGCGGGAAGATCCCCGGCGGCCCTTTTCCACCGGTCGCGCCGGGCCCAACACTGGCCCGGCGGGACGAGCCCAACCCCCCGTCGCGGCCCGTCCCGCCCCCCTGCTCATCCCTCTTGTTCCTGTTTCTTTTTCCGGTCCTGTTTCCTCCGGGCTCCGCCCTGCCTCCCGGGCGGCGCCCGGACCTGCGAAAGGTGTTCCCATGCGTACGGGGAAGAAGTCCCTGGCCACCCTGGCGGTCCTGGGCGCCGCGGCGTTCGGCCTGTTCACCGGTCCCGGCGCGCAGGCCGCGACGGCGACGCTCTACTCGGCCGAGTCGTTCGCGGGTCTCTGTCTCCAACTGCGCCCGGCCGACCAGGTGCTGGTCCAGCAGGACTGTCTGGGCACGGCGGACCAGCAGTTCGAGTTCATCTCGGCGGGCGGCGGCGCGTACGAGATCCGCGATCTGGGCACCGGCCGCTGCCTTGAGGTGAAGGACGCCAGTACGGCGGTGGACGCGGGCCTTGTCGGCGCGCTCTGCGGCGGGCTGCCGCACCAGCGGTTCCAGCCGGTCGCCGATGCCGAGGGCTATGTGATCCACACCGTCGCGGGCCAGTGCCTCGATGTGAAGGGCGGCAGCGAGGCGGCGGGCGCGCCGATCGTCCAGTCGGAGTGCACCCTCGCGAAGGAGAGCCAGCAGTTCGCGATCGAGGCGATCCAGCCGTAGCGGACGGACGGTACGGACGGTACGGAAGCGGCGGTACGGTTCCGGAGGCACCCGCCTCCGTACCCGTACCGCCGTCTCCGTATCGCGGGCTACCCCTGCTCCGCCTCCGTCAGATCCGTCAGTTCCGTCATCACCGCGCCCAGCCGCTCCAGCACCCGGGCGGTCTCCGCGAACTCCGCCGGGCCGAGGGCGTCGGCCAGCCGGGCGGCGAGGGCCGCGTGACCCGGGTCGAGCAGCCGCAGCGCCGCCCGGCCGCCGTCGGCGGCCACGAGGAGTTTGGCCCGGCGGTGCGCCGGATTGGGTTCGTACGCCGCGAATCCCCGCTCCACCAGCAGATCCGCGGTCCGCTGCACGCTCTGCCTGGCCAGGCCCATCGACCGGGCCAGGTCGGAGACGGTCCGCGCCTCACGGGCGACGGCGCCGAGGACCTGCCAGGAGGCGGCGGTCAGCCCGCCGTCGGCGGCGATCCGCTCGGAGGCCGTGATGAAGTGGCCGTTGAGCCGGAAGACGCCGAGGGCGGTCCGGGTCAGCAACTCCCGGGCGTCCGGCGGGGGGCCGGACTCCCCGCGAGCGGCCGGGCTCACTCCGTACCGCCTTCGCCGCCCTCGCCCGCGAGGACCGCGAAGGCCGAGGCGTCGGAGTCGTGGAAGAGGCGGTACCAGGCGTCGAGCCGTTCGCCCTCGTAGACCCCGAGCCGGGCGAAGACCTCACGGGCGAAGGCGACGGGCTCGGTCGGCCCGGCGGTGATCAGATCCCGGTCGGTGACGGCGTCGGCCTCCCGGTAGCGGTCGCCCCCTGCGTAGCCGGTGGCCGCCAGATAGAAGGAGACGGCGCCGGTGTGGTCCCGGTCGTCCAGCAGCCCCTCCCGGGCGAGTCCGGCCGTGGCGCCGCAGATCGCGGCGACCGGGACGCCCGCGTCGAGGAAGGTCCGGGCCTTGGCCGCGAACGGGGCCAGCTCGTCGCCGCTGTCCCAGGCGCTCGCCCCGGTGAGGATCAGCAGATCGCTCCCGGCGGGGTCGAGTTCGGCCAGCGCCAGATCGGGCTGGATCCGGAGCCCGCCCATGGTGGTGACGGGGTCGGTGGTGAGACCGACCGTCCGTACCGTCCAGCCGTGCTGGGTGAGATGGGCGGTGGTGTGGCCCGTCTCCCAGTCGGCCCAGGTGTCGTACACGGCCAGATGAACGGTGCCGGGGCGGGTTCCGCGCGGGGTCGCTGTCGTCATGACAGAAGACTGTCATCATGACAGCATGCTGTCAATGTCTTTCGGTCCCGGCGTGCCACCGGGGCCGACAGAACGCCGCAGCTCACCGGCGCATTACAGACAACGTGCCGCTGCCGGGCCGGGCGCGGGCTGCCTACCCTGACGCGTATGACGCCTCCTCCGAACCCCGGCGACCCCGCCGCCACCGCCACCGCTTCCGCCCCCGCCTCCGGGTCCGCGCCCGCGCCCGACGCCGCCGCCGGTGCCGCCGTGAAGGCGGCCGACCGGGACCACGTCTTCCACTCCTGGTCCGCCCAGGGGCTGATCGACCCCCTCGCCGTCGCCGGGGCCGAGGGCTCGTACTTCTGGGACTACGACGGCCGCCGCTATCTCGACTTCACCAGCGGCCTCGTCTTCACCAACATCGGCTACGGGCATCCCAAAGTCGTCGCCGCGATCCAGGAGCAGGCCGCGAAGCTCTGCACCTTCGCCCCCGCCTTCGCCGTCGAGCCGAGGTCCGAGGCGGCCCGGCTGATCGCCGAACGCACCCCCGGCGAACTGAACAAGATCTTCTTCACCAACGGCGGCGCCGAGGCCGTCGAGAACGCCGTCCGGATGGCCCGGCTGCACACCGGCCGCCCCAAGATCCTCGCCGCCTACCGCTCGTACCACGGCGGCACCCAGACCGCGATCAACATCACCGGCGACCCGCGTCGCTGGCCCTCCGACACCGGCACCGCCGGAGTCGTCCGCTTCTGGGCGCCCTACCTCTACCGCACGCAGTTCCACGCCACCGACGAGACGGAGGAGTGCGCGCGGGCCCTGCGGCACCTGGAGGAGACCATCCGCTTCGAGGGGCCGTCCACGGTCGCCGCGATCGTCCTGGAGACCATCCCCGGCACCGCCGGAATCATGGTCCCGCCGCCCGGCTATCTCACGGGCGTCCGGGAGATCTGCGACCGGTACGGCATCGTCTTCGTCCTCGACGAGGTCATGACCGGCTTCGGCCGGACCGGCACATGGTTCGCCGCCGAACACTTCGACGTCGTCCCCGACCTGCTCACCTTCGCCAAGGGCGTCAACTCCGGCTACGTACCACTGGGCGGCGTGGCGATCTCCCCCGAGATCGCCGCCACCTTCGACCAGCGGCCCTACCCCGGCGGACTCACCTACTCCGGCCACCCACTGGCCTGCGCCGCCGCCGTCGCCACGATCAAGGTGATGGCGGAGGAGGACGTGGTGAACCGGGCCGCCGCGACCGGCGACCGGATCATCGGCCCCGGCCTGCGCGAACTCGCCGAACGCCACCCGAGCGTGGGCGAGGTCCGGGGCATGGGCGTCTTCTGGGCGCTCGACCTGGTGAAGAACCGCGAGACCCGCGAGCCCCTGGTGCCGTACAACCCGTCCCCGGCGGACAACGCGCCGATGGGCGCCTTCGCGGCGGCCTGCAAGTCGGGCGGGCTCTGGCCGTTCGTCAATATGAACCGCACCCATATCGTCCCGCCGTGCACGATCACGGAGGCGGAGGCGAAGGAGGGCCTGGAGATCCTGGACGCGGCACTCTCGGTGGCGGACGGGTTCACGGCCTGACCCCCGGAGGCCGGTCGATCACATCGTCGGGCGAGGGCCCGGCGCCGTGCTCGGCGGCGCAGCAGGGGCACGCGTACTGGACCATCGGCGGTCCGCTCGCGCGCTCCGTCACCCCGACGATGACCGGGGCGCCGGTGGGCCGTCCGCAGTAGGCGCACGGCGGGGTGAAAGGGTCCGGGGCGTCACGGAGAAGCGCCTCGCGGGTCACCGGGTCGCCCCGGGGACGGGCCGGTGTCCGGGGATCGCGGACGTTCGGACGGCCCGGTGCCGCCCCCGGGCCGACCCCTGGACGCGGTGCCGTCCCCGGGCCGGAAGTAACCGGTGCAGAGCCCAGGTGAACGCGTGGGGGATAAGGTCGCGCATGTCGGTTCAGCTCCTCTGAAAGCTGATCGGCGGAGCCCCGGCGGACCGGGTCCAAGCGGACCGCCGGGGCGTTTGCGTAGGTGAGTTCAGGGGCTTCGTTCGCCCGGCGGACGACGGGTCCGGATCGCCGTGGCCTCGACGGGCCCCCGGCGGGCGATGCCCAGATCGTCGAGGAACGCGGCAAGCCACCCCTGGCTCACCCGGTACTCATGGGCGAGCCGGGTGACCGACGCGCCCATCAGATACCGGTCGACCACCCGCTCCCGGTCGATGACGGCCCGCTCCTGCGCGGCACTCATCGGATCCGCCTCCCGTCCGACCCGGGCCCGGGCGGGGTCGCGGCCGTCGGTGTGGGCGCTGCTCTCGTGCATGGCCCGCAGATCACGGACCCGTAGAAACGGCTCGGCCAGCCCCGCCGACGCCATGTGATGCATCCGCGCCCGAAGGTTCCGGCACACCTCGCAACGCTCCGGATCGGGCGGGAAGCCACGCGGCCAGGTGAGATCGTCTTCCATGGTTCGCCACCAGGCTTTCTGTACGGCCAGGAAGGGGGGCGGTGTTGGGGGCACCGCCCCCCGACTGCCGCTCCGCGCGATTCTCCGCCGCACCGGGAGCCGGTGCCGCCGCGCGGGAGCGGGGTCTAGGAGATGTGCGCCAGCCCTTTGCACCGGACCCGTTGGAACCGGGCGAGGGCGTCGAGCTGGTCCTGCTCGGCCGGGGTCGCGGGACGCAGCCGCCGGTACGGGCGCGTCCAGGTGTTCCCGGCGGGCCGGATCACGGTGACGGTGTGTCCCTGTATTCGGTGCACCATCGCGGGCCGGTCCGAGTCCCGGTCGAACACCACGGTGCCCACCTTGACCTCGGACACATCCGCGAACGAGGCCGGCGGCCGGGCCAGAGGCGTACGGACGCGCCGCATCACAGCCCGCCCCGGCTGCTGCGGAGGTTGCGCTCCGCGAGCCCGGGCGCGATCTGATCGGCGACGGTCGCGGCCCGGCACGTGTCCCGTACGGCGTCCCACTCGCACCCGCCCTGCACCGGCCGCAGGATGTAGCGCGACCCGTACACCTCCATGACGACGCCGACGCGCTGCCTGCCGGTGTCGTAGGCGAGGGTTCCGACCGCGAGGCTGCCGTCTGGGTCAGTCATGGCAGCTCCTCTCTGTAGCGAAACGGCTACCAAGGGCTGTCAGCGTGACCTAGAGTCTGAACCCAATCAACGTGGCTGTGCCGACAGATAAGTTGGGGGCAGGATGGTGAATCGCAAGGAGCTGAACCCGGATTCGTCGCCGCAAGCGGCGTTCGGTGCGCGTCTGCGCAGCTCACGCGAGTCACGGGGTTGGACGCAAGAGGATCTGTCCGAGCGTATGGGCATTTCCAGCGGGCATATTTCGGGTGTTGAAACTACTCGCAAAGCACCTTCTTTGCTGTTCGCGAAAGCTGCAGATCGCGCCTTTGGTCTCCTGGGCGCAGGAGACACGTTCGAGCGCCGGTGGAACGAGATGCACAACGGCAGTTTGCTGGAGGGGTATCCGGAGTACGTCGGTTACCAGAGCCGTGCGGCGGAGATCCGTCTGTTTGAGACGGGGGTGATACCCGGCTTGCTTCAGACGCGGGAGTACGCATCCGTACTGGCCGACGCGGCAGTTCAGCGGGGCGAGATCACGCCGGAGCAGGCGGCGGAACGAGTCGAAGTGCAGATGCAGCAGCAAGCCGTGCTCGTACGGCTGCTTCCGCCCCTTGTCTTCGCAGTCCTGGACGAGAGCTGTATCCGCAACCCCATCGGGGGGCCTGTCGTCATGGAGCAGCAATTCCGCCGACTCTTGGAGTTCGCCGAGCAGGCCAGCACCTCACTCCAGATCGCTCCGTACTCCATGGCGGAACGGAAGCCGTTCAGGCGATTGGTCTACCTCCTGACCATGCCTGATCGCTCTGTCATGTCCTATGTCGAGTCGCAGACCCATGGGCAGTTGGACCGTGAACTGAATTCCGTGCTGCCCCTGGTGAGGGCCTACCATCAGCTTCAGATCGGGGCTGCCTCACAGGCGGAATCTGTAGCCGTGATCCAACAGTTGAGAAAGGGCATCCTGTGATGAATACGACCAACTCGCCCCCGTCCCTGCAGTGGGTCAAGTCCTCGTACAGCACCGATAACGGTGGGGCCTGCGTCGAGTGGGCCCCCGCTCACGCGTCTGCCATCGGCATCGTCCCGGTCCGGGACAGCAAGAACCCCACCGGTCCGACTTTGATGGTCTCCACTCACGCGTTCGCCGGGCTGGTGACCCTCGCCAAGTCCGCCGAACTGTAGGACCCGCGCGACCTTCCCGAGCCCTGCCGACTCCCATTCTCCGGGTCGGTGGGGCTTGGCCGTTTCCGGCCACAGGCCGCCGGTGGAGGTCTGCCGCCAGCCGGATCCGGGCACCTTCTTGGGCGGAGTTCGTCGCCGCGATCGAGCGCGTACCGAAGGGCAGGTCCGTGATGGCCGAGACCAACCGTCCCCCGCTCCAGTGGGTCAAGTCCAGTTACAGCCAAGGCAATGGTGGCGAGTGTGTCGAGTGGGCCCCCGCTCAGGCATCCACCACCGGCACCGTCCCCGTCCGGGACAGCAAGAACCCCACCGGCCCCGTGCTGATGGTCTCCATCGACGCCTTCGCCGGACTGGTCGCCCTCGCCAAGTCCGCCCCGGGCGCAAGCGCCTGAGCCAGCCCACCGGGTCAGAGCGTGGCGGACCACTTTCCCCTGCTGAGGGTCGTCACGCCGTCCGGGGTGATCGTCACCCGGGCGCCGTGGACGGGTAGTTCGCCCCACATGTTGAGGCGGTCGCGAATTCCCTCCAGCGCGTCCCACAGTCGGCGCGGCCCGCCCTGGTGAACGGTCGGCGAGGCGCGGCGGTCGGGGGCGGTGGCGCGGGCCCAGGAGCCGTCGGGGTGGGCCATCCGCAGGGTGATCGTGCCGTCGTCGGCCCGGTAGATCCGGTAGTCGATGCCGGGGACCTTGAGTTCCAGCATGCTCCGGACGTCCCAGGAGTCGGGAACGTACAGCAGGGGATAGCGGCTGCTGGTCACCGTCTCGCCGTCGCCGTCCGCCCTCTCCCACACCTCCGCCGAGGGCAGGACGGGTTCGTAGTCGGCGCCGTGGCGGGTGGCCATGAACGACGCCGGATCCTGGGCGACGAAACCGCTCGCGCCGCCGTCGGGCGTCTTGTCGGCGACGACGACCAGGCCGGTGTTGGTGATGGTCGTGACCAGGCGCCCGCCGGGGCGCAGTGCCGTGAGCCAGGAGACGGGGACGGGGCGTACGGCCACGGTGGACACGATGCGGTCGAACTCGCCCGGCAGCTCGCCGGTGATGTCGCGGACCGCTGTGCGCGGCCGGAGCCCGAGGTCGTTCAGTCGGCCGGTGGCGGCTTCCACGAGATACGGGTCGATGTCGATGCTGGTCACCCGGTCATCGCCGAGGACGCGGCAGGCGAGGGCGGTGCCGTATCCGGTGCCGGTGGTGACCAGCGCGCTGGAGGTGGGGGTGAGCGCGGCGTGCCGGTACATCGTGACGACCAGGTTGGGCAGGGTCGATGACGATGTCGCCCACCGCCCGTAGGGGACGACGGTTCCGGGTTCGGCGAGGTCGGCGTGGACGGTCCCGATCCGGGTCACCAATGTGGTGTCGGAGTAGGCGGTGCCGAGCCACGCCCCAGGGTCCCCGGCGCCGTCGCGTACGACCCGGCCACCGTCCGCCCGCTCGAACCAGCGGGGCACGAAGTGATGCCGTGGTGTGGTGGCCACCGGGTACCACCAACGCGAATCCGCCCGTAGGAAGGAGTCGGCCAGACGACTCGCGTGATGCTCCCAGTCCACGGTCCGTGCCCTCACTTCTGTCGCCGTCGTATGGATCGGGGTCGTCACTCGTCCTCCGCGGGGCCGCAGGTGTCTCCCTTCGCGGGGCCGCAGGTGTCGTTGGTGGGCGCGCAATCCGGGGCGCAGGGATCCGCGCCGGGCCGACGGGGGATACGAGCTGTCACCTCGGCCCACCGGGCGCTCGCGAGAACGTCCGCGAGGCTCGCGCCCGCCGCGACGCTACCCCCGGTGAGGGATCTCCCGATCTCGCACACCGCGACCGACCCGTCCGGCAGGATCGCGGCCTTTCCGATGCCGCATCGCCCGCACAACGCGGAGAACGGTGTTACGTTGCCGCGCGCGGCGTTGCCGACGGCCCGAACCCGGTCGAGGTGAACGCCGCCGACACCGAGAGCCAGCATCGCCGTACGGGCCTGCTCGGCGCGTTGCCCGCCGCCGAGGTCCACGACGGTGACCGATACGTCCACGCCACGGCGCAGTGCCTCGGCGACATTCCCGACGGTCGCCGCGTGGGACCCCGGACGGCCGGTGATCGCGTCGTGCTCGGTCGGGTCATCGCTGTACACGGTGGTGGCGAGACTGACCCGGGGGCGAGCCAGGACGGCCCAGTGACGCTCGCGGACGCGGTACGAGTTCGAGTAGACCCGGATGTTCAAACCGAGCCCGAGGGCGTGCGCGACCAGATCCCCGAAATCGGGGTGCAACGTGGGCTCGCCACCGATGAGCTGGACCGTCCTGGCGCCGAGAAGAACGGCCTCTTCCAGAACGCGACACCAGTCGGCCTTGTTCATGGACCCGTGTGTTCGCCCCGGACCGGCCTGGGCGTAGCAGTGCGACGGGCAGGTGAACTGACATCTGCCGGTGATCTCCAACGACAGGAACCGTAACGGGGCGGGCGCCTCCGGAGCGATCGTCATAGGAAGCAGCGTAGGTACTCGACTGTCGACGGCAGGCGTCTTTCTCCGAGGACGTGACAGGGGTGGTCGGTGAGTCGGCGGCCCACGGGGCGACCGGGCCGGATGAAGGCGGGACCACTGTCGACACGTACGGGTGAATCCGCGACCGCACGGCTTCTCGTCCTTTGGACCCGGAGTAGTCGTATCGGGCATGGGACTGGGAGACAGGCATCAGAAGAAGGACGTGGAGGCGGCGTTGCTCAAGACGACGGCTTCATCGGGGAGCACCGGAACGGTGACCGGTCGTCCGTGGCACTTCAACTTGGTCCTCGCCGCTCCGCTCACACCCGAGCAGTCGGACCTCTTGGACGGGCTCGACCGCTTCCACGAGGGCGGGATGGGGCTGGCCGAACGCCCCGGGTACAGCCGGTTCGTCTGCGTCGTCCGGGCCGCGACTCTGACCGATGCCATCGCCGACGCGCTGGAACGGTTCGAGGACCTTCCCGGAGTCCTGGTCAGCAGCGTCGAGTTGAACGCGATCGCGCTGGACGAGAACGGCATGTCGACCCCGGCCGTCGTCCCGGTTCCTCGGTAGGGCGGAGTGCCCGGGGCGGTGCTGTCCGGGCCGCTCGCGTGGCGGGACGGGTCGGCCGGGACGCGTCCGGGACCCGTACGGAAAATGTGCGAATCCGTACGTCACCAGCCATCGTTGTCCACATGCTGTGCGGGGACGCGCACGGGCTGTCACGCTCTATGCATGGAAGCCGAGACCTCCGCCCCCACGGTCGAATTCGTCCACCGTTTTCCGGCCGACCGCCAGTCCGTACGACCGGCCCGGCTTCTCGCCTTGGGCGTCCTCGGCAGTTGGGGCGTCCGCCAGGGTTCCCGTGCCGCCTGGCAGGCCGCCCAGATCGTCGGCGAACTCGCGGCCAACGCGGTCCAGCACGCCCGGATCCCGGGCTGTGACTTCGAACTCCGCCTGATCTTCTCCGGCGCGATCCTGCGGATCGAGCTCAGCGACCCCCGCTCCGTCCGGCACCCCCGCCTTCGCCTCCCCGATCCGGACGCCGAGTCCGGCCGGGGGCTCGTCGTCGTGGAGTTCTTCTCCTCGGCCTGGGGCGTCGCCCCGCGCGCCATCGGCAAGACCGTCTGGGCCGAGCTGCCCGTACGGCCTCTCAAGGACGGTGATCAGGAGGGCTTCTAAGTTGACGTAATCCTCGATGACAGCGCGCTGCTCGCTCTGCGCTGGTGCCACACGCGCCATGTGGCCAAGCCCGGCTCCGAGAGCCCGCATGGGGCACGCGTCGCGGGTGGCACGGCCCGGGAGGAGGAGGCGGACGGTACTAGAGGGGATGCGCCGTCAGCGTCCAGGAGCCCTTCGCGTCGACGTGGACCAGCCGCGTGCCACCCGACAGCAGGACCCGCTGCCGGAACGGGCCGACCGCCGAGACCAGCAGGCAGTCCGTCTGGACGAAGTCCGCGTCGTCCATGTCGAGGTCGCCGGGGCCCAGCACCGTAAGGCTCATCGAGGCGTCGCCCCGGTCCGGGTCTCCCCGGTATTCGACCTCCAGTTCCGCGTCGGGGCCGTGGTAGGCGAGGACGTCGTGGGTGTGGCCGTTGAGTGGGACCGACGGCAGCAGGCGGCGGGCCGATGACAGGGGGAGTGCGGTGATCGTCCACTCGGCGCTGGTGATGATCTCCAGGCTCAGCGGGTAGCTGTCGGGCACGACGGCGGGCGTCCGGGCCACGAAGTCGTCGCCTTCGCCGGAGAGCAGCAGATTGCCGGTCTCCCGGCGGCGGTTGAGCTGGTAGACCACCGGCCAGTCGGTGTCCTGGTCCCGGAAGACCATCTCCAGCAGTACGGGCCCGGGGGGCAGCGGCTGGTGGAAGGACGGCACCCCGCTGCCCTTGCCCCGGATGAGCTGGGGGGTGAACTCGGGGAACTCGGAGAACGGGTCCACGGCCGGGGCCGCGGGGGGTACGGGTGCCGCGGGGGTCGGGGAGGCGTACGGGTGGGGCTGCTGGGTCTGCTGTGTCGGTGCCGGTGCCGGTGCCGGGATGCCGAACTGCGGGATCGGGTCCGCCGCCGGGGCCCCGTACTGCGGCGCCGGGGGCTGGAACGGCACCGGATTCACCGGATGCACCGGATGCACCTGATTCAAGGGGGTCAGCGGGTCCAAGGGGTCCGGCTGCGGCTGCGGGTCCACGATCCGGTGGCCCGGCGCGTACGAATGCCCGGCCACCGGCGCCCGCATCGTGCCCGTTGTCCCGTTCGGCTGCTCCGGGACGAACGGCGGTATGTCGGCGCCCGGCGCGTACGGGTCGGGCGCCTGGAACCCCGGCGCCTGGAACCCCGGCCCGCCCTGGAGCTCCGCGAGGACGCCCGCGAGTCCGTGGACGTACCCCCGCCCCATCGCGTGGAACCGCCACCCCCCGGGCCCCCGGTAGAACTCGGCCAGCAGGAAGACGCGCTCGTTCGACGCGCCCTGGACCTCGTACCGGGCGGCGAGTACCTCGTCGTACCCCTGCGCCTGGATGTAGAGCCCCGGGACCATGCCGAAGAAGAGCCCGTCGACCCCGTCCACGGACGCGAGGAACACCACCCGCTGGATCTCCGGCTCGACGGCGGGCAGATTCACGTCCAGCCAGACCGCCGCCTGGCCGTGCCCGTCCGTCCGGCCCGCGTACCCGACCGTGCCCGACGGGTGCGGGGTCGACCCGTGGCAGACCATGTCCTGGTGTCCGGGCCTGGTCCGGCCCCCGGCGTCCAGCAGCAGCGCCGCCGCCTCGACGCCCGGTACGGCCGGGGAGTGCGCGTGCCCCACCAGGACCCGCATCGGCACGGCGGGTACGGGAACGTCGCCGCCTCGGGGGATGTACGTCATACGGCACATGCTGACATCGGGGACACCGCCCCGTCGACGCCCTTCGTCCCGATCACCGGCCACCGGCATCATCCGCGCACCGGGTTCAACAGACGTCGCGGTACGGCACCCCGGGCAGCCGGGCCGCCCACTCCCCGGGCTCCGGGCCGCCGCCCGCCCGGGCGCAGACCGCCCGTGCCGCGTCCTCGGTGGAGAGGGAGTAGACGCGGAACGGGGTGTCCGGGGTCGTCACCCGCAGCTCCCGCCCGCCCGGCGCGAACGCCAGCGCCAGCACATGCCCGTCGGCCGGGGGCAGCGGCGACCCGGCCGTGTCGGGCGCTGCGGTGTCCCAGATCCGCAGCGCGCCGTCCCGGTCCCCATGTGCCAGCCAGCGGCTGTCCGCCGAGAACGCCAGCCGGGGGGCCGTGCGGGTCGGGAGGCCGAGTTCGGAGTCCTGGAGGACCGCGACGCGTTCCCGGCCCGTACCGTCCCAGAGGGTCGTCCGGCCCAGGTCGTCGGTGACCGCGAGGAACCGGCCGTCCGGGCTGAACGCCGCCGCGTCGAAGTGGTCCTCACCCGGGGTGACGGTCTCGGTCCGGCCGGTCCCGGTGTCGACCAGTTTCCGGTTCTCGGTCAGGACCCGGCCGTTCGGCGCGGTCGCCAGCGGTATCCCGTAGTGCTCCTTCCGCAGGGTCGACCACCGGCGGGCCGCCACGTCGAGGACGTCCAGCGACTTGTGGTCGCGGGTGGAGCGGAAGACCAGGACGGTTCTGCCGCCGGACGACAGGCTCAGGCCGGGGAGGACATCCGGCGACAGGGGTACGGAGACGGTGGCCCCGGAGCCGAGGGCGCGGACCGCCACCGAGCCCGGGGCGTCCGGGTAGGCGAAGTGCCCGCCGTCCGGGCTGTACGCCGTGTCCCGGCAGGCGCCCCGGCACGGCTCGGCCCGCCGGGGCGCGGGGAGTTCGGTGACGGTCCGGGCGTCCGGGGAGTCCGCCGCGAGGCCGTAGAGCCGCCGGACGCCGTCGTACTCGACGGCGAGGGTCCGGCCGTCCGGCGCGTACTCGGCCGCGACGGCGGGCGCCGCCGACGGCCCGGCCCCGGAGACCGGCGGCCGGAACGAGAGAGTCCAGACGGACGCGCCGGGCAGCCGGGCGTCCCGGAACCGGATCGTGCCCTCCGCCAGATCGAGCGCGCCCTCCGAGACCATGGGGATCCGGGTGGCGACCCGCAGCACTCTGACGGGCTCGGCCCCCGCCGGCAGCCGCCACAGGGCGATCTCGTCGGAGGTGCTCGTGACGGCGTACTGATCGTCGCCTTCACCGTCGTACGCCGCGTACGCCCGGCCGTCGGTCGGGATCGGGCGCCGTTCGCGGCCCGTCCGGACGTCCCACAGCCGGATCGCGTCGTCCGTGGGGACCGCGATCGTCCGCCCGTCCGGAAGGAAGTCGTGCTCCTCCCCGGCACAGATCCCGGCCCGTGCCGCCCACGCGTCGCCGGGCGCACGGCGGCCGGTGGCGGTGTCCCACACCTGGAGCGGCCCTTCGTCCTTCGGGCAGAACGTGAGCAGCCGGGCGTCCGGCGAGACCCTGACCCGGCGCAGATCGTGCCGCTCGGGCCCGGTGGTCAGCCGCAGGCGCCCGGTGGCGGTGTCGTACAGCCGGGCCGGTTCGCCGTCCCGGTGCGTGACGAGGGTCCGGCCTCCGGGCCCGAACCAGGCTTCGTCGCCGATCGGTTCGAGTCGGGGGCGGGACGGCCCGTAGACCCTGTCCGTGGGGCGGCCGGCGAGCAGATCCCAGATCCGGATGCCGTCGTCGGCGTAGTACGCGACCTTCGTCGTGTCCGGGGAGATGGAGAGGATGTGATCGGCGTACCGCCCCATCCCGGGCAGGGCGGGCAGCTCGAACCGGCCCGGAATGTCCCAGCGTTCCGTCACGTCCGGGCTGATGGACGTCATGGTCCGCCCGTCGTCACTGAGCCGGGTCCACACATTGTTGACCTCGTTGGGGACATCGGGGATCGGCGCGGTGAAGACATCGGTGAACGGCTGGGCCGCCGCCGCGAACAGGGCGTCCCGGGTCTCCGGCGTCTCCGCGAGCCGCCACGCCGCGACACTGAGCCGCATCGCGGACCTCGGGTCGGTCGTCCGGCGGGCGTCGGCGACGGCCGCCAGCAAACGGGCCGCCGACTCGTCGGCGCGCCGCTCGCTGACCCGGCTCTGCTGCCAGGCCACGACCCCGGCGACGGCCGCGAGACAGAGGAGTACGGAGAGCGCGGCGATCAGTCCGCGCAGTCGCCGCGCGGCCCGTACGGCGGCCCGCGCCTCCCGGTCCCGGGCGCCGAGGGACGCGTCGAGAAAGCTCCGTTCGGCGGGGGTGAGCGGGACGCGGGTGAGCGGGAGGCGGTCGGCCGGTCGGCCGGGGGTGGTCCCGAGCGGGGTGGGCCGGGGCTGGGTGCCGTACGCAAGCTTGTACGTGAGCCCGGACGCGGGTCCGGACGCGGGTCCGGACGCGCCCGGGACCGCCCCGCGTGCCGATGCCGAAGCCGAAGCCGCGCCCGCGCCCGTACGGCGAGACCGCCTGCCCCGGAGCCGTAACACCGAAGGACCATCGCCCGCACTCCCGGAGAGGTCGCCGAACGCCTCCCGCGCCGCCTCCAGCTGGCTGCCCCGCAGCAGCGCGCCCGGGTCGCGGCCCAGCTCGGTCCAGACCCGCGCGCCCTCCGCGAGCCGGCGGCGCAGCCGCAGCAGCTCCCGGTCGGTGTCGATCCACGCCCGCAGCCGGGGCCATGCGGTCAGCAGCGCCTCGTGCGCGAGATCGACGGTGGTCCCGTCGACGGTGAGGAGCCGGGCCCGTACCAGCCGCTCCAGTACGGATTCGTAGCCGAACGACGCCAACTCGGCCCGGTCGGCCGGGCGCCGGGTGTCCTCGGTGCCCTCGCCGGGGGAGACCAGCCGCAGCAGCAGCGCCCGCGCGGCCTCCGCCTCGGCGGCCGTGAAGCCGCCGAGCACGCCTTCGGCGGTATGCGCGATGGCGCCCTGGACCCCGCCGACGGCCTCGTACGCGGCGAGGGTGAGGGTACGGCCCCGGCGGCGGCGCCACACCTCGCGCAGGGCGTGCGCCATCAGCGGCAGCCCGCCCGGTTCGTCGGCGACATCGGCCGTGATCCGGGCGGTGAGGGCCCGTTCCACGACCAGCCGGGCGGCGGTCGCGGGCCCGACGACGGCCTCCCGAATCTGTTCAGGACCCATCGGCCCGACCAGCAGGACGGAGTCCTTGAGGGCGGCCGCCAGGGCGGGGAGTTCGGCGCAGCGGCCGTAGAAGTCGGCGCGTACGGCGATCACGACCCGGGCGCCGCCGGTCAGCAGGAGTTCGGTGAAGGCGGCGCGTTCGGCGGGGTCGTCGCAGAGGGTGAAGACCTCCTCGAACTGGTCGACGACGACGAGCGCGCCCTCGGTGAAGAGGTTTTTGTGGGCGCGCGCCGGGGTGGCGCCGGGGGTCAGGATCCGGACCACGGACGGCGACGGGGGCGGCGGGGGCGTCACGGACGGCGTCGGCGCGTCCGCTCCCGGTCCCGTAGCGGCCCCGCCCCGTACGGCGGGCACCAGACCCGCCCGTAACAGCGACGACTTCCCGCTCCCCGAAGCGCCGACGAGCGCGGCGAACGGCCGCCGCCGTGTGAGATCGAGGAGTTCGGCGACCAGGGCGTCCCGGCCGAAGAAGCGGTCGCTGTCGTCGGGGCCGTAGCGGGCCAGCCCCGGATACGGCCCCGGGCCGTCGTCCGGCGCCCCGGGCCCGCCGTCCTCCGCGACGGACCGCCACCGCTTCTCCCAGTCGGCGGCGGCCTCGTCGTCGCCACCGCAGGCGGCTATGTACGCGAGGGCGACGGCGAGCGACGGCAGCCGTTCGCCGGAGGCGGCGGCGGAGAGGGTGGGCGCGGAGTACCCGGAGGCGCGGGCCATCGCGCGATACGTGGGCCCGCCCGCGAGCCGCCGGAACTCCCGCAGCCCGGACGCGAACCGCTGAACCGGACCGGCGTCCGGGTCCAGCGGTTTCTCCCGGCGTCCCATGGCACAGCCCCCCGTCCCCGGTGCCCCCGCACCGCATGGCGAGATTAGCCAATTGATGGGCCCGGGGCGGGGGCCTGCCTATCAACAGGGGTGCCGGTTGGACTCGGCACATGCTCGACACTCCGGTACGCCATCACGCTCCTTCCACCACCGTTGACAGGCAGGCCCCCGCCCCGGCCCCCGCCCCCGCTCCCGCCCGTGGCTCCGGCGCGTGGTGGGTCGCCCTGCCGCCCGCCGTGCTGATGCTCGCCCTCGGGCTGTGGGGCCTGGAACGCGACGGCGCGCTCTGGCACGACGAGGCCGTCAGCTACGACATGGCGACGCGTACGGTCCCGGAGATCTGGCGCACCCTCGGCACGGTCGACGCCGTCCACGGCCTCTACTACCTCCTGATCCACGCGGTGTTCGAGATCTGGGAACCCGGCGTCGTCCCGCTGCGGCTGCCGTCCGTCCTGGCGATGACCGCGACGGCCGCCGGGGTCGCGGTCATCGGCCGCCGCCTCGCGGGCCCGCGCGCCGGACTGCTCGCCGGTCTGCTGCTGCCGATGCTGCCGATCGTGCAGCGGTACGCCCAGGAGGGCAGGTCGTACGCGCTGGTGACGGCCTTCGCGACCTGGGGGACCTGGCTGCTGCTGCGGCGCCGGTGGACGGCGTACGCGATCGTGATGCTGATCGCCTGCCTGCTGCACGAGTTCGCGATCCTGGTGGTCGCGGCGCACGGGGTCACCCTGTGGCGGACCCGCCGTACGAAGGCGCTCCGGGACGGCCCCGGCGAGCGGCTGCTGGCCGTGGTCCGGGCACTGCCGTCCGGCTGGCGGATCGCGGCCTGCGCCGTCGCGGCGGGCCTGACGCCGCTGGCGGCCCTCAGCGTCACCCAGTCCCAGCAGGTCGACTGGATCGGCTTCCCCAGCACCCCGGCGCTCCTCATGGTCGCCATGATCGGCGTCCTGGCGTGGCTGGCACCCAGGGACCCGGCCCTCGCCGACGTACGGGAACTCGCCGTACCGATCATGGCGCTGCCGACGGCCGTCCTCGCGGCCGTCTCCGTCTTCGACCCGCTGTTCGTGGACCGCTACGTCCTCACCTACGCCATCGGCGCCGCCCTGCTCCTGGGCGCCGCGCTCGACCGCCACTGGACCCGGGCGCTGGCCGCCGGGGTGGCGGCGGCGACCCTGCTGACCCTGGCGGTCAACGGCCCGCCGCTACGCACCCCGGAGAGCCGCAAATCCGATATCCGGGCGGTCGCGGCGGCCATCTCGGCGGTCGCGGAACCCGGCGACGGCCTGCTCTTCACCCCCAACCGCCGCCGGGTCTACACCCTGGTCCACCCCTCGGAGCTGCACACCCTGAAGGACGTCTCCCTCGCCGCCCGCCCCCGCCCCTCGAACACCCTCTTCGGTACGGAACTCCCCCCGGCGGAGATCCGGGCGGCCATGCTCCACACGGACCGGATCGTCGCCGTCCAGGACCCGCGCGGGAAGCCGGTCGACCCGTTCCCGGAGGAGCGGGTGAAACGGGAAGTGCTGACGGAGTCCTTCACACTGCTGGAGGAACGGGTGGTGGACGACCTCCGGATCGGCGTCTACATCCGCAACGACCTGAGGTGACGGGCGTGACAACATGGGCCCGTGCCACCGCTGAACCACCCCGACGGGGCATACGCGATCACCGCCGTCTACGCGGGCGCCGACGCCTGGTACCTGGAACTGGACCTCGTCGCGGAACGACGCACCCTGGTGACGGCGATCGTGCCCGACGAGGACCCCGCGCGGGAGCCGACGGTCTGCTTCGACTCACCGGGACCGCACCACGACATCCCGTACCAGGTCATGCGGTGGTTCATGGCGGAGGTCGAGCGGGAGATCCGGTACGCGCGGGCCTGGACGCGGCTCCGCCCCGAACTGGTCGCGATCGTCCACCGGCTGCGACAGGAACATATGGGTGCCGTCGGCGACGACGAGTTCCCCGGGGTCTTGGCGGAGATCCGCGCGGAGGTCCCGGCGGCGGACCTGCCCGCCGTCCTGGTGGCCGCGTTCGGGCGGCTGCCCGACGGGTCGACCACGGACTCCCTCGACGCGCTGCTGGCGGCCGTCGACGGACCGTAGCCGAAAACCGCTGGTCCGGGCGGACGGCCGCGCGGCATCGTGAACCGTATGCACATCACCGAGTGCCGCGCCGAAGACATCCCCCTGCTCGACCAGTGCCTGCCCTCAGGCGAGGCGACCTCGTTCCACGCCCGGCGCTTCGCCCGCCAGACGGCGGGCACCAGCACCTATCTCGTCGCCTGGTCGGACACCCACCGCCCGATCGGCCACACCGAACTCCGCTGGACCGGCTGCGCGGCCGAAGAAGTCCGCGCCGCCGTCCTGGCATGCCCCGAGATCAACGCCCTCCTCGTCGCCGAACCCCTGCGCGGCACGGGCATCGGCACGACCCTGATCCACCACGCGGAACACCTCGCGTCACAGCGTTCGTTCCGCCGGATCGGCCTGGGCGTGGACCCCGACGGCAACCCCGGCGCGGCCCGCCTCTACACCCGGCTCGGCTACCGCCCCACGGTCCCCTACCTGGACCGCTGGTCCTACACCGACCACGACGGTACGGAACACCACCAGGAGGACCCGTGCGTGTTCCTGGTCAAGAGCCTCGGGGCGCTTCGCGGGGTGTGAGGGCGTCGCGACCGCGCGGCTGGCGACCGTGGTCGTTCGGCGGGGCACCGGAAGAGGGAGTGCGCCGGGACCTCGGCACCGGCCGGCTCGTGCCCCAGCGGGTACCGGTGAAGCCGTCCTCCGGCGCGCGGGCGACACCCCCGGCCGTTCGGGGACGGGACCCCGGCGGGCTGGGTAGCCTGCGACGCGGCGGGTGGTGGCGCGTCCGGCAGGGCAGGTGCTCCGGGCGGTCGTCGTGCGAGCCGTCCGCCGCCGTCGCTCGTCGTCAGAACCCGAAGAGGAGTAACCCATGGCCGCCACCCCGCTGACCGACGCCGAACTCGACCGGGCCCTGGGCGAGCTGCCCGGGTGGCGGGTCGAGGACGGCAAGCTGACCGCCGCCTTCAAGGTCGACCGGGGTGCCGTACCCGGGCTGTACGCGACCGTCGCCGCCGCCGAGGACGAGGCGAACCATCACGCCGTGGTGACCATCCTCTACGGGACCGTCACCTTCGGCCTCAACACCCATGACGCCGGGGACGCCATCACGGCCCTCGACACCGCCATGGCCGCCCGCCTCACCGCCATCGCCACCGAGCACGGAGCCACCCCGGCCGCCTGAGCCCCCACGGCCCGGTCGTCAGTCCGGCAGGGTCTCGTCCAGATAGCGCTGGACCGGCTCGAAGAAGCCGTACGGGACGTACGAGGCCAGCTCCGACCGCCCGACCCACGCCAGTTCCGCCAGGTCCTCCGGGTCGCCGACGCGGAGGGTGCCGCCGGTGACCTCGCACGCCGTGTAGGTCATCCGGCGGCCGGTCGCCGGATGGACGCGTTCGCCCAGGGGGCGGACGGCCGTGACGTCAAGGCCCGTCTCCTCCTTCGCCTCGCGGACGGTCGCCGCGCCGGGCGACTCGCCCGGCTCGATCTCCCCGGCCGGGAACTGCCAGGACAGCTCCCCTTCGCTCTTCCGGCGGCGGACCATCAGCAGTCTTCCCTCGTGGACCACGACCGCCGCCGCGATCCCCGGCCGGTTATCGGCTTCCTGCCGTGTCACTTCTGCTCCTCCAGGACGGCCAGTACGGGTGGAAAGATCGTATCGACGGGAATAAAGCGCGTCACCGAATTTATCGCTACCCACATGACGTCGATATTTTCAACGGTGTCCGAGTTCGTCGCGTCGCCCGTCAGGTATTCGCAGAGGAAGTATTCGCACAACACGCTGGTGACCGGGTGGAGCCGTTCCCCGAGCCGCCGCCGGACCCGGCAGTGCACCCCGGTCTCCTCCAGTGTCTCGCGGACCGTCGCCGCCTCCGGCCGCGCGCCGGGTTTGACGACGCCCGCCGGGAATTGCCAGGTGATACCGCTCTCCTGGCTGTCCCGTCGGCATACCAGCAGCACCGCGCGGTCGTGGATCACGACCGCGATCGCCACCCGCAGAGCCCGCGCCCCGAGCGGCCCCTGGACCCGGTCGCCGCCGAGTTCCCGCCCGGCCAGCAGGGCGAACCGCTGGCGGACCGCCGGGGTGGCCCGCTCGTGGACGGTGTCGAGGAGTTGCTGCATCTCCCGTCGCGGTACGACCCCGGGGTCCGCGTGCCAGCTCGCCACGGTCCGCACCCCGATGCCCAGTTGCGCGGCGAACTGCTCGTTCGTGAGGCGTAGCGCGGCCTGGAGCAGACAGGCGTACCGTCCGCTCCAGACGTCGACGACATCCACCCGCCCACGCCCCCTTCCGTGCCCTCGGCGTCCCCCGTCGTGGTGCAACGTCCGCACTGAAGGTGCACTCCGGCTGCA
Organism: Streptomyces sp. NPDC020875; assembly: GCF_040641415.1. Classification (NCBI taxonomy): domain Bacteria; kingdom Bacillati; phylum Actinomycetota; class Actinomycetes; order Kitasatosporales; family Streptomycetaceae; genus Streptomyces; species Streptomyces sp. NPDC020875. The sequence continues at coordinate 26,532 of NZ_JBFADP010000007.1, forward strand.
CTGTCGCCGCATGGCGGGTCCGAGGGGCTCCGGAAAGAATGGTGCACACCGGAGGGGGCGGTCCCGTGAACGGTCCGATGGACGGGCCACGGAAGTGCCGGCTCCGGATGTCTTCCCGAATGCGAACATCGTCGCGCGATGGTGCCGCCGGTAACGGATATGATTTTAAAGGGGTTGCTGTGATCGATACCTCGATTGCCGCACTCTGGCCGGATAGCGCCTTTCACATTCACATACGCATTCACAGTGCAAAGGTTCGATCATGGGATTTCCCGCGGACCGGGAATCGGCCGACTACCCGTTCGGGTGAGTTTCCGCCGGTAGCCTCGGCACCGGCGGCCGTCGGGTCGTCACTCTGTCCGTGCACAGGATCGAAGGGACACCCATGGTTGAGGACCAGGCACATTCCGTCGAGCGCACACTCGTTCTGCTCAAGCCCGACGCCCTGGCGCGCGGTCTGGCGGGACGGATCATCTCCCGATTCGAGGACGCCGCACTGAAGATCGTCGGTACCAAGATGACGTGGATGGACGAGGAGTTCACCCGGCGCCACTACTTCGATCTGGAGGAGCGGCTCGGGGCCGAGGTCTACCGGTTCACGGCGACCTTCATGCAGCAGGGGCCGGTGATCGCCCTGGTGCTGGAGGGGTTCGACGCCATCGCCACCGTACGGAAGATCGTCGGCAGCACCTATCCGAACGAGGCCCCCTCGGGCACCGTCCGGGGCGACTTCTCGCACTACAGCTCCGCCGCCAGCGTCGCCTCGGGCAAGGCCGTGGCCAACCTCGTACACGCCTCCGGGAACAAGGCGGAGGCGGAGCAGGAGGTCGCGCTCTGGTTCGAGAAGGACGAGCTGCACGACTACAAGACGCTCGCGGAGATCTACACCTACTGAGTCCGGCACCCTCGGGCCGCCGGACGGTCGACTCCGGCGCCGCCTCGGGGGGCGCCGGAGCGTCGAACCGCATCGGACGCACCACCGAGACCGCCGAGAGGGATCATGAAGGACCAGACGCGTCCGGCACCCACCGAGGAGCTGGAGTCCGTCTACCGGGACGAGCTGTCGTCCGACCGGTGGGCCGCCGCCGAGACGTCGTACGCCCTGGCCGTACGCCACCGGGAGCTGGGCGACTGGCCCGAGTCCCGGGTCTGGGTACGGGCCTGCCTGCGGCTGCTGGACGGCTTCCCGGACCGGACGGAGGCGCAGGTCGCCACCCGCCGGACGGACGTCGGGGGCGTACCGCTGCCGACCTATCTGCACGAGGGGGTCGTCCGGGGGCGCTTCGGCGACCCGGGCCGACCCGGGCCCGGCTGACCCCGGCCCTGACGACGCGTGCCCCGGCGATCCGGACCCCGGCGATCCGGACCCCGGCGATCCGGGCCCTGACGACCCGGGCCCGGCTGATCCGGTTCCGCCGAGCCGGAGCCCGCGTACCGCGTACCGCGTACCAACGTCCCGCGCACCCCGACCCACCCAGGTAATCCACCGACCGGACCGGTTCCGACACCCCACGAAGCAGGTCCGGCGGTGCCGTCGTGCCCGAACGAGGAGGCGAGAGACCGTGCCCGTCGAGATCGAGATGCGTGCCCGTTTCACCCAGGACGTCCATGACCGGCTCGTCGCACTGCTGCGGCGCGACGGCGACGACCTGGGCCCCGACGACAAGCTGATCCACTTCTACGTACTCCCCGACCAGCTGCTCAAGGTCACCGAGAACATCTCCGCCGGAACCGCCAAGATCAGCCTCAAGGGGAGCCGGATCGGGCGGGGCGCGGCCTTCCCCGAGACCGAGTTCGGGCTCGCGCCCGACGACATTCCCACCGCCGTACGCCTCTTCGACGCCCTCGGCTACGCGGAGCACCGGCACGAGGCGTACACCCGGCGCCACAACTTCCGCTACGACGGCGTGGAGATCGCGGTCAAGTGGAGCGGGGCGTGGGGGCATCACGCCGAGTTCGAGGTACTGCTCCCCGACGGCGCGTCGGACGCCGCCCGCGCCGAGGCCGTCGTACGGATCACGGACGTGGCCGGCGCGCTCGGCGTGACCCTGATGACCGAGGACGAACTGACCGCCTTCACCGCCGCCTTCGAGGCCGGGGAACGGCAACGGAAGGAGCGCGAGGAGCGGGAGCAGCAGGAGGAGCGCGAGGAGCGGGAGGGACGGGAGCAGCGAGAGGTGAGCGACGGTCGCGAGGAGAGCGAGCGGTGGGCAACGGGCATCCGATAGCCGTACGGCGACGCCAACGGGAGGGCACGGCACTGATGAGGACGTCTTCCACCCCCGGCAGCCTGGTGGAGCTGGCCGCGCTCCGGCGGCTACCGGGCCACCAGTACATGGACCGGGCGACGGCGGAATGGATCGCCGCGCACCGGCCCGCGGCCCGGTCCCACTCGCCCCGGGCCGTGCTGCGGCCCGTCACCCGGGCGCTGGTACGCCGGGCCGGGCTGCCGCACGACTGGCTGGCCGAGCCCCGGCTGGCCGACTCGATCCACGGCGTACGGCACGGTCTGCGGACGGCGGCCCTGGCCGCCGTACTGGCCGAGGCGAGCGGGCTCGGCGCCGAAGACACGGCCGTGGCCGTGGTCGCGGCGGCCGTCCACGACTGTCGCCGCCACCACGACCGCGACGACCCCGGCCACGGGGCCCGCGCCGCCGACTGGCTGACGGCCCAGGCGGACACCGTCTGGGACCGGTTCGGCCTGGGCCCGCCCCGGCCCGCCGACCTGTTCCGGGCGGCGACGGCGGTACGTCTGCACGACGTGCCGTACGGCGAGTTCGCCCCGGCGCCCGGGGGTGCCCCGGACGCGCTCACCGGCCGGTGCCCGGCGGACGGAGCCGGGGGGCCGCGCGCCTTCGGCCCGGGGACGGTGTGCGGGGCGCAGGGGGCGTGCAGGTCGTGCGGGTCGTACGGGTCGTGCGGGTCGTGCGGGTCGTGCGGGTCGTACGGGTCGTACGGCGAGGCTTCGGGTACGACGGCCGGGCCGGGCGCGTCCGGCAGCCCCGCCGCGTCCGGTGTCCCGGACAGCTCCGCCGGGTGGGCCGGACCCGACCACCCGGGCGGCTTATGGGACCCCGGCGGCCGTGACGGCCCCGGCGGGCCCGAGCCCGCCGGGGCCGGTCGCCGTCCGGCGGCGGAATCGGGTGGATCGGTCGTCGGTCCGGGCCAGCGGGGGCCGGACGGGGCGACGGTCGGCCCGATGAGCCGTACGGGACATACGGGACGTACGGGCGGTACCGCCGTCGCGCGGGCGGCGACCGGCACTCCGGGCGCCCCGCGCCCCGCCGGAACCGCCGGAACCGCCGGAACCGCCGGAACCGCCGGGCCCGCCAGGCCCGCCAGGTCCACCGGGTCCACCGGGCCCAGCGGAACCGCCGGGTCCACCGGGCCCGCCGGACTCACCGCGCCCACCCCGATCGCCGACGCGATCCACGCCTATCACCGCGACCGCGTCACCGCCGCCGTCTGCGACATCGTCAAGGCCGCCGACGCGCTCGACCGCTACCGGCTGCCGAAGACCCGCTGGTGGCCCGACGGGCGGCAGGTCCGGGTGCCCGCCTTCGACGCCTTCCGGCCGCTCGCCTTCGAACTCGTCGTCGTCTCCGAGCGGGCCCAGCTCGCCGGAGCCGACGGCACGGCCGCCGTCCTGTACGCGCTGGCGGAGAAGGACATCGCCTGACCATGGAACTCTTCGACGCGTACCGGCCCTGGGCCGACGCCCATGTGTTCTTCGACGCCGCCGGGGTCCCGTTCACCGGGCCCGCCGCCGACGACCATCTGTCCCGGCAGACCGCCGCCTGGGAGCGGCGGCTCGCCGAGTCGCCCAACGGGCATCTGCTCCGGCACAACGCCCTCTTCGACGCGCTCAGCGGCGGCGGCCGGATCCATCTGCTCCATGTCACCCACGCCCTGGAGCGGATCAGCCGCCAAGGGGTGCTCTACCCCTCCGGCGGCTGTCTCGTCGGCAGCGTCTACTGCGCGCCGCTGACCGCCACCGACCGCGGCCTCCGGATGCACAACCTGGCCGAGTACATCCTTACCAAGGAGGCGCCCGCCTTCCTCGCCCGGCTCGGGGTCACCGACCGCGTACCGACGCCGCTGGTCTTCGAGATCGACGTACCTCCGCACGCCTACCGGGGCCTGGCGGGCGTCGACTACCTCCGGCTCGGCCTGATCCATCTCGGGATCTACCGGCATCTGGAGTATCTGCTCGGTACCGACGAACGGCACCGGCTGCGGGACGCCGTCGTCGCCCGGGTCCGCGACTCGGCCGTCTTCCTGGCCACCTCCGCCGCCGTCACCCACCGGGGGTCGCGCCACCGGGGGACCCGGATCGCCGCCGGGCCGTATCTGCGGCTCCTCGCGGACGCCGTACCCCGGCTGCCCATCCTCGGCTATCTCTACTTCGAGGCGATCTCGGAGTATCTGATGCTCCACTCGACCTCACCGCGGACCCGGCGCCTCGCCGACGTCGGCGAACTGAACAACTGGCTCTACAAAGAGGTCCTGTTCGCCTCCTACCCCGATATGGCGGGCAAGTTCGATCTCGCCGCGTTCCATCCGAGGCCCGAACGGCTGCCCGGACTCCTCCGCCGGATCGACCCCGGCATCGACCCGGCGCACGCCGCCGACTACCTCGTGGAACGGATCAGCCATCTCGTCGCGGCCCGGCTGATCGCCCCCGGCGGCGTACCCAGCGCCTGGCACCACACCCGCTGGGAGTTCGACGCCCTCGCGCCCCGGTTCGGGCCGCTGCTGGGGCATCTGATCCACCGCGAACTGCGCACCTTCGGCCGCTATCCCGACTTCTACTTCTACTTCGACCAGTACAAGGCGCTCCAGGCGTGGAACTACTGGAACCACATGGGCATCGTCGCGCCCTTCAACGGCACCATGCCCAAGGGCGAGGTCGGCATCAACCCGGCCTACCCCCACCTCGGCTACCGCGTCTGGCGCGCCGAACGCGACGACACCGGCCATGTGCACCCCGTCGAGGAACTGCCGCTGACGATCGCGCCCCGGCTCGTGGACATCAAGTACACGCTGATGCGCAACAACCAGTGGGCCGCGCCCACGCCCAGCGCCGCCGCCTGACCCGCGATCGCCGATCCGTGACCCGTGACCCGCGATCCGTGGTCGGCGGTCCGGGATCCGATCGCGTACGGCCCCGTTCGTACGGCCCGACAACCCCGACCCCCCTTCGACAGGAGAGGAGATCCGTCATGTGCGCATCCGACCAGCCGCCCGAAACCACTGCCCATACCCGTACCGGGACCGAAACCGAGAGGGATCCCGCCGCCGCGGCCGACCGGCTCGGCGAGCGGATCGCCGAGGTTCTGTCCGACCCGGTCACCACCCACGGCCTGGCCCGCGCCCTGCGTACCGCCGCCAGGGAGCTGGAAGTCCACCGCCACCATCTCGCCGGACGCGGGTCCCGGCCCGGCGGCCGGATCGAGCAGCGGCCCGCCCGGGTCCAGATCGGCGGCGGCGCCCATCGCGTCGACGGCTTCTTCCACATCGACGCCCGGCCGCCCGCCGATCTGCTCTGGGACGTCCGTGAGGGCCTTCCGCTCCAGGACGGTTCCGTGGAGCTGCTCTTCTCGGAACACTTCCTGGAGCACATCGACTATCCCCGGTCCGCCAAGCGGTACGCGGCCGAGGCCCACCGCGTCCTGCGGCCCGGCGGCCGGATCGTCACCGGCGTCCCGGACGCGGCCTTCGCCCTCGGCCGCTACTACGGGCCGCTGGACCCCGTCGACGAGACGATCGAGCGGTGGTACGCCCGGCGCGACTGCCGGCCGCACATCAACACCCGGCTCGACCTGGTGAACCTGGTCTTCCGGGACCAGGACGACGACCCCCACTACACCCCGCACCTGTGGGCGTACGACCACGAGAAGCTCGTCCAGCTCTTCACCGAGGCCGGGTTCGCCACCGTCGAGCCCTGGGCCTTCGACCCGGCGATCGCCAATCCGAAACGGAGGTGGGGGAGCGTGTACGTGATCGCGACGCGGTAGCCCCTCCGGCCGCGTCCCCGGGGCCGGGTCCACGGGCCCGGCCCCGGGCCCCGTACCGCTTACTCCAGGGGTTCTACCTCGACGAACCGGAGCCCGCGTTCCCCCCGGTACAGCAGCGCGTCCCAGCCGCCCGCCGCCTCCAGGGCCGAGACACAGGCCCGGAGCCGGGTGACCGCCTCGTTCCGGGCCCCGCTCCCCGGCGGGCCCAGCCATTCGACCCGGGCCGTACCGGGGCGCGGCCCGGGGGATACCCGGTAGCCCGTGGCGGCGCGTTCGCCCGACGGGCCGACGGCCGACGGGGGCAGGCCCGCCGCCTCCAGGGTCAGGGCCACCGCCCGGACCGGTTGATTCCGCTCCCAGGCCGCCGGTACGGCACCACTGAGGCGACGGATCTGGAGCAGGCCCGCATAGGCCGTCCGTACCTCCGCCGCACGTGTCACCTCGGTATTCGTACCGGAGCCGACCGGTCCGTCACCGGTCTCCGGCTCGAAGACGTCCGCCATCGTTCCCCCTCATCCGCTCACCTCGTACTCACGCGGGGCTGGCCTATCGTGTCCGGAACCCCCGGCGAAGGAGAAGCCACTGATGCCCGGTCCCGGCAGCACCCCGGTCACCCGCAGCACCCTGCGGCAGCAGATCGCGGACGCGTTGCGCGACGAGGTGCTCGCCGGACGCCTCCAGCCCGGCCAGGAGTTCACGGTCAAGCAGATCGCCGACCAGTACGGGGTGTCGGCGACGCCCGTCCGGGAGGCGCTGGTCGACCTGTCCGCGCAGGGGCTGCTGGAATCCGACCACCACCGGGGCTTCCGGGTCCACCAGTTCACCGTCGCCGACTTCCGGGACATGGTGGAGACCCGGTCGCTGGTGATCGACGGAATCATCCAGCACGCCACCCGGGAGGGCCGTACGACGGTCAACGCGGTCTCCGTCGCCCCGGTCCGCCGCCGGGCCGAGGAGGCCGACCGGGCCGCCCGCGGCGGCGACCTCGACATTCTGATCGGCTACGACCTGCGGTTCTGGCGAGAGCTGGGGACGATAGTCTCCAATCGCTATATCTCGGACTTCCTCCATCAGCTTCGGGTACAGATCTGGGTCTTCGCCATGCCCCACCTACGCATCGAGCCGGACGTCCGGCGCTGGCTCTTCAGCGGTTACGAAGACCTGGTCAACGCCCTGGTCGTCGGAGAGCTGGAGGTCGCGCGCGGGGTTCTGAACAGCTACCACCAGCTGTCCCTGTCCTGGGCCGACCGGCTCGACGAACGGTTCACGTCATGACCAATCCCCCCGTCCCGGACACCGAACCGGGCTCATCCCTGCCGCCACGGGCCGCCGCCGCGTCGGCCACTCCGGTGACCGCCACTCCGGTGACGACGGCCCCGAGCGCGCCAGACACGGCTACGGCCCCGGGCTCTGCTACGGCCCCGGGCTCTGCTGCGGCCCCGGGCGCACCCGGCACGGCTACGGCCCCGGACACGGCCGAGGTCCCGGCGCCGGTCCCGACCCCGGCCCCCGCCGGAGACGCCGCCGCGGGAGACGATCCGGCCACCACCGGCGGCCCCGTTCGCCGGGGCACCGGCGGGGACGTGGACCTCAGCATCGTCGTACCCGCCTACAACGAGTCCGGCCGGCTGCTGCCCACCCTGCGCGCCATCCGCGACCACCTCGACACCGACCCCGGCCGCTGGGGCTCCTGGGAACTGATCGTCGTCGACGACGGCTCCACCGACGACACCGCCGGCATCGCCCGCGAGGCCGCCGCCGACGACCCCCGGATCCATCTCGTCGCCGCCCCCGTCAACCGCGGCAAGGGCCACGCCCTGCGGCTCGGCGTCCTCGCCTCGTACGGCCGCCGGGTCCTCGTCACCGATGCCGACCTGGCCACCCCCATCGAGGAGCTGGACCAACTCGACCGGCTGCTCGACGAGGGCGACGCCGACGCCGTCATCGGCTCCCGCGCCCTGCCCGACTCCCGGATCGACGTCCACCAGTGGCGCGGCCGGGAGTGGCTGGGCCGGGCGGGCAATCTGCTGATACGGCTCATCGCCGTACCCGGTCTCCGCGACACCCAGTGCGGCTTCAAGCTCTTCGACGGCGACCGGGCCAGGGCCGCCTTCGCCGCGTCCCGGCTCGACGGCTGGGCCATCGACGTGGAGATCCTGCGCCACTTCCGCCGCTCCGGCTGGCCCGTACTGGAGGCCCCGGTCCGCTGGTCCCACCGGACCGGCTCCAAGGTCCGGCCCCTCGACTACGGACGCGTACTCGGCGAACTGGTCCGGCTGCGGACCGCCGCCGTAACCCGGGCCGACCTCGCCGTCGTGGCGCTGTTCTGCCTGGCGTCCCTCTTCCTCTACCAGAACCTCTGGTTCGACCTCGACCGCGGCTATCTCACCGATGCCGGGCAGGACCAGAACCAGTGGGAATGGTTCTTCGCGGTCACCGCCGACAATGTGACCCACCTCCGGAACCCCCTCTTCACCCACGCCCAGAACGCCCCCGACGGCGTCAATCTGATGGCGAATACGGTGATGCTGGGGCTCTCCGTCCCCCTGACCCCCGTCACCCTGCTCCTGGGCCCCACCGTCACCTGGGCCCTCGTCCTCACCTTCGGCCTCGCCGCCACCGCCGTCGCCTGGTACTGGCTGATCATCCGCTGGGTCACCCCCGGCCGCCGGGCCCCCGCCGCCCTCGGCGCCGCCGTCGCCGCCTTCGCGCCGCCGATGATCTCCCACGGCAACGCCCACCCCAACTTCCTCGTCCTCTTCGTCCTGCCGCTGATCGTCGACCGCACGCTCCGGCTCTGCGCGGGCCGCGACGTGGTCCGCGACGGAGTGGTGCTCGGGCTGCTGGCCACGTACCAGATCTTCATCGGCGAGGAGCCGCTGCTGCTCGCCGCGATGGGCCTGCTGCTCTTCGCCCTCTTCTACGCGCTGCTCGACCGCGAGGCCGCCCGCCGCTCCTGGCGGCCCCTGCTGCGCGGTACCGGGATCGGGCTCGCGGTCTGTCTGCCGCTCGTCGCCGGACCACTGGCCTGGCAGTTCTTCGGACCCCAGAGCTATTCGGGGGTCATGCACAGCCCGGAGACGTACAACAGTCCGCGCGCCTTCCTCGAATTCGCCGGCCGGTCCCTGTTCGGGACGGACGAGCGGGCCGATCCGCTGGCGATGAACCGCACCGAGCAGAACGCCTTCTACGGCTGGCCGTTGCTGCTGCTCGCCGGGGCGATCGTGGTCCGGCTCTGGCAGCGCACCCTGATCGCGGCGCTGGCACTGACCGCCGGGGCCGCCGCGCTGCTCTCCCTCGGGACGGACATCCCGGTCCCGTTCACCTCGATCACCCTGCCGGGGCCGTGGACGCCGCTGGGGGAGGCGCCGCTGCTGGAAGCCGTGATCGAGTCCCGGATCGCGATGATCTGCGCACCCGTACTCGGCATGATCCTCGCGGTGGCGACGGTGGCCGCGACGGCTTCGCTCACGGGGACGGCACCCGGGGCCGCTGCCGGGGCTCCGTCCGTTTCCGGGGCCGGGGTCGCGCCCGGGGCGGGAACGGACGCCCGGAGGTCCCGGTTCCGCGATCCGGCCGTCTCCGCGCTCGGCGCCGCCGCCCTCGCCGCCGCCCTCGTCCCGATCCTCCCCACCCCCTACCAGGTACGGGAACGGGAAGAGGTGCCCGCCTTCATCGCCGACGGCACGTACCGCCGCTACCTCGGTCCCGGCGAATCCCTGGTCACCGTGCCGCTGCCGAACACCGGCGACGCGGACGCCCTCTACTGGCAGTCCTCCCACGGCTTCGACTTCCCCCTCGCCGGGGGCTACTTCGTGGGCCCCTGGGGACCCGACGACCTCGGGATCTACGGCGCCGTGCCCCGGCACACCTCCCAGCTCCTCGACCGGGTCGCCGACAGCGGCGAGATCCCCGGCATCGGCCCGCTCCAGCGCGAGCAGGCCAGGGCGGACCTCGCGGAGTGGTCGGCGGGTGTGGTGATCCTGCCGCCGCAGTACAACGAGGACGCGCTGCAACAGACCCTGGAGGCGTTGCTGGGGCGGCCCGGGACCTGGATCGGCGGGGTGCTCGTCTGGGACGTGGGGGCGCCGGGCCCGTCCCGGTGATCCCAGCGACCCTCTCGCTCCCGGCGACGGTCCGTCCCGGCGACCCTCTTCGCGGCGGGCCCGGCGGAGCTTAGGCTGGTGCGGCGCGGCCGCCGGACGGCGACCGCGCGAACCGCGCACCAGCTCCGCCGTCCCGCCGTTTCCGCCGCCCGAGCGATTCCTCCGTGGAGAGCGAGCCCTTCCTTGGCCTGTGACCTGTGGCTGGTCCCCCTCGTCGACGTCCTCTGTCACAGCCCCGACAACCCCTTCGCCGAAGAGCTGGCCGTCTACGACCAGGCGCTGACGGCCGCCGGGCTCCCCACCGTCCCCGTCTTCGCCTATATGCCGGGACTATCCGGCGATGTCGCCCCGGTCGCCGCGTTCGACTACGACGCCCTGCACTTCCTGCGCCGCGCCTACCTCCTCCAGCTCTGCGGCCTCGCGGTCACCCCGGTCGACGAACTCGGCGGCGACTACGAGCAGCTGCTGGAGATGTTCGAGCCGACGGCCCAGCGGTCGCACCTGGTCTGGCACTACGACCACGCGGGCGCGTACGTCCCCGTCGACTTCGCCGCCCCCCTCTCCAACGACGAACTCCTGGAGGGCGGCGGACCGCTGGGCTCCACCCAGGGGCTGCTGCGGGAGCTGGAGTACGTCGCCCCGGCGATCGGCATCCACCCGGCGAACCCGCCCGCCCCGCCGAGGGCGCCGGAACGCGGCACCGCCCCGGAGGAACCCGCGGCCCCGGTGGCGTACGACGACGGCCCCTTCGCCCGTGAGCGCCATGTCTGGCTGGGACTCCACGCGGCGGCCACCCGGAGCCTCGCCCAGGGGTCGATGATCGTCTTCAGCTGAGCCGTACGGACGGGTCCGATCCGGTCGGCGCACGGCTACCACGGCCCTGAGCTGCGGCTTAACGCCGTCCCCGCGCCCGGTGCCGGGACCGGGGCGTGAGGCCCCGGTGGCGTACCGCCCCCGTCCCCGCCCTCGGCCCTGTCAGCGGGGCGGCTCCGGCGGGCGCTGGCGCGGCATATTGGGGCGGGTGCCCGGGGGGAGCGTCGTCCGGCCGCCCAGGGCGCCCGGCTCCGGGCCGCGCGCCGGGGCGCCGCCGGGCAGCGGCAGGGCGCCCGCCTGGAGCACCAGCGCGTCCAGCCCGCCGTGGAAGGACCGCATCCAGTCCGCCGTCTCGGCCCTGACCAGCTCCTGTACGTCCTCCGAGAACCGGCGCAGTACGGCGAGACAGCGCTCCGCCGCCTCACCCGCCGTACCCTCGGCCGGGCCCAGCACCTCCCGGACGCTCTCCGACGCCCAATCGAATTGCAGCGTCTGCAATCGCCGTTGCACGGCCTGGGCCGTCGCCATATTGCGCATCCAGCCCGCGGTCACCCCGAAATAGCGGTCGCAGGCATAGCAGGCCGCGCCCAGCAGCAGGGCGAGATAGCCCCAGCCCGCCGCGCCGCCCAGCAGTCCGGTGAGGTCGAGCAGCGGCAGCGCGGCCCCGGCGATCGTGCCCAGGGCCGTACCGAGCCGGAGCAGTCGTCCCGTACGGCGCTTCCAGACCCGGTCCGCGAGATACCAGTCCACGGTGCGCAGCGCGGCCGTCTCCACCCAGCGGTACAGCTCGTCGAGGCGGTCGGCGGGCTCGCCCCAGTCGCCCAGCGGGAACGGCCTGCCGGTCAGATCACCGCGCGGCACTTCGCCCCGCTCGTCCCGGGCCGGGCCCCCGGGCTGCATCTCCGGCTGGCTCACCGGGACACTCCTCTACGACGATATCTCTGGCGTTTCTGGGGTCTCTGGTCGCGCGGTGTCGCCGATACGAACGGAACAAGCCGCCGCCAGGACGGGAACAACAGCCCCTTCTTACCGCCGAATGGGGGGCCGTGTGGTGGAAATACCAGTATTTCCGTTCACGGGACGTCCTTGATCGGGTAGTGGCCCCGCAGCTTAGCCCCTCGGAAGCGGGGGCCGCCCGGCCGGTGCGGGGGTCCGTTCCGCCGGTCCGGACGTCCGTTCCGCCGGTGCGGCGGTCCGTTCCCCGACCACGTAGGCTCGATCGCGTACCGCGAGATCGTGGTGTCCCGAGATGCCTGGAGTGACCGTGTTCCCCGGTGGTGGCCAGCCCAATATGCAGCAGCTCCTTCAGCAGGCCCAGAAGATGCAGCAGGACCTCGCCCGGGCGCAGGAGGAGCTGGCGGAGACCGAGGTCGACGGCCAGGCGGGCGGCGGACTGGTGAAGGCGACCGTGAACGGCTCCGGCGAGCTGCGGGCCCTGGTGATCGCCCCCGAGGCGGTGGACCCGGAGGACACCGAGACCCTCGCCGATCTGGTCGTCGCCGCCGTCCAGGCCGCGAACGAGAACGCGCAGGCGCTGGCGCAGCAGAAGCTCGGCCCGCTCACCCAGGGCCTCGGCGGAATGCCGGGTCTGCCCTTCTGACGGGCCGGAGGGCGGCGCCCGCCCGGCGTCGCGCGCCGCGAAGGGCGCGGTGACGACCCTTCTGAACAGGGCGGCCCAGCCACTACGGTGGGACGGCGGCAACGCGAGAGGCCGCCGGGAGGTCCGCGGTCCACGGCAGGAAAGGCAGTCCGTTGTACGAAGGCGTGGTTCAGGATCTGATCGACGAGCTGGGCAGGCTGCCCGGCGTCGGTCCCAAGAGCGCGCAGCGGATCGCCTTCCACATCCTCCAGGCCGAGCCGACGGACGTCCGCAGGCTGGCCCACGCCCTGCTGGAAGTGAAGGACAAGGTCCGCTTCTGCGCGGTCTGCGGCAATGTCGCCCAGCAGGAGCGGTGCAACATCTGCCGCGATCCGCGCCGCGACCCCGCCGTGATCTGTGTGGTGGAGGAGTCGAAGGACGTCGTGGCGGTCGAGCGGACCCGGGAGTTCCGGGGCCGCTACCACGTACTCGGCGGGGCGATCAGCCCCATCGAAGGGGTCGGCCCGGACGATCTGCGGATCCGTGAGCTGCTGGCCCGGCTCGCGGACGGCGCGGTCACCGAGCTGATCCTGGCCACGGACCCCAATCTGGAGGGCGAGGCCACGGCCACCTATCTGGCCAGAATGATCAAACCGATGGGTTTGAAGGTCACCCGGCTGGCCAGTGGTCTCCCTGTGGGGGGAGACTTGGAATACGCCGACGAGGTCACGCTGGGACGTGCCTTCGAGGGGAGACGACTTCTCGATGTCTGACGCCATGCTGCACGCCGTGAACCAGGATCCGGCCGATTTTGCGGTTCAGATCGCGGACTCGGTCGAGTCCTTCATCGTCGCCGTGACCGAGGTCGCCAAGGGCGACGAACCGGACAGCGCCGTACCGTTTCTGCTGCTGGAGGTCTCCCAGCTGCTGCTCACCGGCGGACGGCTGGGAGCACATGAGGACATCCTCCCGGACGAGCGGTACGAGCCGGATACCGGCCCCGAGCCCGACGCGGACGACCTGCGGGAACGGCTGGCCCTGATGCTGGACCCGGTGGACGTCTTCTCCGAGGTCTTCGACCCGTACGAGCCGCGTAAGGCGCCGGTCGCGTTCCGTATCTCGGACAACGTCGCGGACATCGTCACCGATCTGCGGCACGGGCTCGCCCACTACCGGGCCGGCCGGACCACCGAGGCGCTCTGGTGGTGGCAGTTCTCCTACTTCTCCAACTGGGGGCCGACCGCCTCGGCGACCCTGCGGGCGCTCCAGTCCCTGGTGGCGCACGTCCGGCTGGACCAGCCGCTGGCCGAGCTGGACGGGCTGGACACCGACGAGGACCTGGCCGAGGACGCGCTCGCCGAGGAGGCGGGACGGGTGATGGCGGCGGAGATCGCGGCCCCGCTGGGGCTGCGCAGCCCCTGAGGTCCTGGGGCCCTGGGGGCCTGAGTGCGGCCCGCCCCCGGGTCCGGGTGTGTTCCGGGCCCCCGGGTGGTCTCGGGGTGTCTGGGGGTGTCTCCGGCCCCGCCACGGGCCCGGGCGGACCGGCTCCGGCCGTACGGCGTCCGGCGTCACCCCGGGCGTACGGTGCCCGACCCGCTGTGACCCGCCCCACATGGGCGCGTACCGCCGTGGACTCCGGGGCAGTAGGTCAGCCGGGCGGCGCTGTTCACCAGTCGAGCCGGGCGTATCAACATGTGATCTGTCCGGAATCGGCCGGAAGTCGCTCGTTAGACTGAGCCGACCGCAGCACCACCGGCCTGCGGCGGAAAAGACCGAGCAAGGAGCGCCACGTGGGCCTTGTCGTGCAGAAGTACGGAGGTTCCTCCGTTGCCGATGCCGAAGGCATCAAGCGCGTCGCCAAGCGGATCGTGGATGCCAAGAAGAACGGCCATCAGGTGGTCGTCGTGGTGTCCGCGATGGGCGACACAACGGATGAGCTGATCGACCTCGCGGAGCAGGTCTCCCCGATTCCGGCGGGCCGCGAGTTCGACATGCTCCTGACCGCGGGAGAGCGGATCTCCATGGCGCTGCTGGCCATGGCGATCAAAAACCTGGGCCACGAGGCCCAGTCCTTCACCGGCAGCCAGGCGGGCGTCATCACCGACTCGGTCCACAACAAGGCGCGCATCATCGATGTGACGCCGGGCCGGATCCGTACCGCCCTCGACGAGGGCAATATCGCCATCGTCGCCGGGTTCCAGGGCGTGTCCCAGGACAAGAAGGACATCACGACCCTCGGCCGGGGCGGCTCCGACACCACCGCCGTCGCCCTCGCCGCGGCGCTGGACGCCGAGGTCTGCGAGATCTACACGGATGTGGACGGCGTCTTCACCGCCGACCCCCGAGTGGTGCCCAAGGCCCGGAAGATCGACTGGATCTCCTTCGAGGACATGCTGGAGCTGGCCTCGTCCGGCTCCAAGGTGCTGCTCCACCGCTGTGTCGAGTACGCCCGCCGCTACAACATTCCGATCCATGTCCGCTCGTCCTTCTCCGGGCTGCGCGGTACCTGGGTGAGCAACGAACCGCAGGGAGACCAGCAGATGGAGCACGCCATCATCTCCGGAGTCGCCCATGACGTCTCCGAAGCCAAGGTCACGGTCGTCGGGGTGCCCGACAAGCCGGGTGAGGCGGCGGCCATCTTCCGGGCGATCGCGGATGCCGACATCAATCTGGACATGATCGTCCAGAATGTGTCCGCCGCCACCACCGCCCTCACCGACATCTCCTTCACGCTGCCCAAGACGGACGGCGCCCGGGCGATCGAGGAACTGGAGAAGGCCAAGGGCCGGATCGGCTTCGAATCCCTCCGCTACGACGACCAGATCGGCAAGATCTCCCTGGTCGGCGCCGGAATGAAGACCAACCCCGGCGTCACCGCCTCCTTCTTCGAGGCGCTGACGGACGCGGGCGTCAACATCGAGCTGATCTCGACCTCCGAGATCCGTATCTCGGTGGTCACCCGGGCCGATGACGTCAACGAGGCGGTACGCGCCGTCCACACCCGGTTCGGGCTGGACAGCGACTCCGACGAGGCCGTGGTCTACGGAGGCACCGGCCGATGACCCGTAAGCCGACGCTCGCGGTCGTCGGGGCGACCGGGGCCGTCGGCGCGGTGACGCTGGAGATACTCTCCCGCAACGCAGACGTATGGGGCGATATCCGACTCCTCGCCTCCCCGCGTACGGCCGGCCGCAAGCTGGCCGTACGCGGCGAGGAGTGCGAGGTCGTCCCGCTCACCGAAGAGGCCCTGACCGGCGTCGACGTGGCCCTCTTCCTGGTGCCGTCGGCGGTCTCCGCACAGTGGGCGCCGGTCGCCGCCGCCAAGGGCGCGGTCGTCGTGGACGCCTCGGCCGCCTTCCGGCTCGATCCGGACGTCCCCCTGGTCGTACCCGAGATCAACCCCCATGCCGTACGGCTCCGGCCGCGCGGCATCGTCGCCGGACCGCACGACACCACCCTCACGGCGCTGCCGGCGATCGGCGCGCTGCACGCCGAGTTCGGGCTGCGGGAGCTGGTGATCGCCTCCTACCAGGCCGTCAGCGGCGCGGGCCGGGACGCGGTCGACACCCTCCGGGCCCAACTCGCCCTCGTCGCCGGGACCGAGCTCGGACAGACCCCCGGCGACGTCCGGCGAGCCGTCGAGGACACCACCGGAAACGGAACCGGCACTCCCGGCTCCGGTCTCTCCGGTCTCCCTGGACATTCCGGTCTCCCCGGTCTCGGATCCCGGGCCGCCGGGGCCGCCGGGTCGGGGGCCGCCGGGTCCGCCGCGGCCTCAGGGTTCGGGCCCTTCCCCGCGCCCGTCGCCCTCAATGTCGTGCCCTGGACCGGCGAACCCGCCGACGACGGCTGGTCCTCCGAGGAACTCGGGCTCCGGGCCGAACTGCGCAAGGTGCTCGATCTGCCGGGGCTGCGGGTCTCCGCGACCTGCGTCCGGGTCCCCGTACTGACCGCGCACTCCCTCGCCGTCCACGCCCGCTTCGAGTCCGAGGTGACCGTCGCCAGGGCCCACGAGATCCTCGCGACCTCGCCGGGGGTGGTCCTCTTCGACGACCCGGCGGCCGGGGACTTCCCCACCCCCGCCGATGTGGTGGGTACCGACCCGACCTGGGTGGGCCGGGTCCGGCGGTCGCCCGACGACCCGTGCGCGCTGGAGCTGTTCATCTGCGGCGACAACCTCCGCAAGGGCGCCGCCCTGAACACCACCCAGATCGCCGAGTCCGTCGCCCAGTCGCTCATCGAGTCATGGGCTCCGACCGATTCATGATCGGTTCCTGTTCCTTCTTCGACCCTTCCTGCCCTTTTCGGGCCGTTCGGCCTGTCTAAATGACACCTCGCCTTTGTAGGATCTGTGAACGCCCCGTGAGCACGTCAAACGGTCCGTACGGCCGCTGACGCCGTCATCCGCCGGACACGGCTCGGACCGGGCGCCAGGACGAACGGCCGTCGTACCGCTCCCGGGATCCCGAGGGGTGCAACCGGCGGCCGTGCCGGGAGCGTCTCTGCGGTCATCGCCGGTCGGGGCCGCGACAGCCGCGACAAAGGGGCATGGGGGAAGAGCGAGTACGCATGGCTGCAGAGAAACCACGGTCGAAAGCGGTGGCGTGCGCGTACAACCCTGACGGGGGGAAGCGTGTCCAACAGACGTGGCAGAGGTACTCGACATCGCAGGGGTGGCGACACCCGGCGTTCCCGTACGCCCCTTCCGCAGGCCGCTGCGCCTGCCGGGGGGCATGCCGGTGATCGCGCCCGTACCGTCCTCACCCTCGACACCCCCCCGCTCCCGGGCCGCCGCTCCGCCGCTGGCCCCGGCCATCCCCCCGCAGCGTGACGGCGCCGAACCGGCGACCCCGGCCGCGACGGGGAAGCGCAGGGGCCCGGGGTCCGGCCCGGGCACGACCGGGTCGGCGGCCATGACGGCGACGGTGCCGGCGGTGGCGCTCGGGACGACCGTCGACCACCTCACCGAGACCTACCGCGCCCACTACCGCTCCCTGCTGGGACTGGCCGCGCTGCTCCTCGACGACACCGCCTCCTGCGAGGACGTCGTCCAGGAGGCGTTCATCCGGGTGCACTCCGCGCGCAAGCGCGTCAGGGACCCCGAGAAGACCCTCGCCTACCTGCGGCAGACCGTGGTCAACCTCTCCCGCTCGGCGCTGCGCCGCCGGATCCTCGGGCTCAAGCTGCTCTCCAAGCCGATGCCGGACATGGCGAGCGCGGAGGAGGGGGCGTACGAGCAGCTCGAACGGGACGATCTGATCAAGGCCATGCGGGGACTTCAGCGCCGTCAGCGCGAGGTGCTCGTACTCCGCTACTTCGCGGATATGACCGAGGCCCAGGTCGCCCAGACGCTGGGGATATCCCTCGGCTCGGTGAAGGCGTACGGCTCCCGGGGCATAGCGGCGCTCCGGATCGCCATGGAGGCGACGAAGTGAGCGGCGCGCACGACGACGGCATACGAACTGAGCGGTACGGGCCGGACGGACCCCTCGACGACCGGACTGGAAACGGAATTGTGAACAACGGGCCGGAACACGAACACGACCAGGGCGACCCGGTCCCCCCGACCGCCCAGGACGCCCCCGACGCCCCTGACGCGGAAACCCCGGCACCGGACCCGGACCCGGACTCGGACTCGGACCCGGACCCGGCGGCCGTGACGGACCCCGCCGACCCCGCCGACTCGGCGGATCCTGTCGGCCCGACCCCGACCGACGAGACCGTTCCGGTCGCCGTCGTCGGTACGCCGGACACCGCGCCCGGCAGTCCGCCGGACACCGCGCCGGTTCCCGCCTTCGCGGCCGGACCCGAACCCGAACTGGACCTCGGCCGACTGCTCCAGGGCGCGGTCGGCGACCTCCGGCCCGCCGACGGAGCCCTGGACCGGCTGCGGACGGCCGTCCCGGCGCGACGCGCCCGGAAGCGGCAGCTGCTGATCGGCGCGGTCGCCGCCGTGGTCCTCACGGGGACCGCGGTACCGGCGCTGCTGCATGTGGCCGACGCCAAGAGCGACAACCGGACCAACACCGCGAACGCCGGCCACGAACGGCCCACCGGCGGCAACGAGGGCGGCAGCCCGGGCACCACGGGCGACCGCGAGGGCCCCGCCCGGCCGCAGCCGACCCCGACCAAGGGCAAGGAGACCACGCCCGGTCAGCGGCCCGGCGGCCCGGTGGGCGAACCGGGTGGCCAACCCGGCGTCGAGGGACCCGGGAAGCCCGGCGGAAGCGGTGGCGGAGAGATCCTCTCCAACCCTCCGACCTGCGGAAACAATCAGCTCATGGTCGTCGCGGAAGGCGCGGAGGCGCCCGACGCGAACGGCACGGTCTACGGCTCCTTCCGGATCGCCAACCGCTCCGACAGCCCGTGTGTGGTCAACGACGACGGCGATGTGAGTATCGGGGCGAGCGGTGCCGCTGACATGGCCAAGCTCCAGGTGGTCGAGCACGTCGCAGGTGACGCTGCCCCCGGGCTGCCCGACCCGTCGGCCGAACTGGCCTCGGCGCTGCTGAAGCCCGGTGAGGCGTACGAGGTGAAGTTCGCCTTCGTCCCCGGCGAGTCCTGTCCCACCGGCAACCCGTCCCCCGACCCCACCGCCACCGAGGGCACCACCGGCGGCGGTGCCGAGAACCCGGCCGGACCGCCCCTCGCCGAAGGCGAGAACCAACAAGGCGGCAACAACCCCGCACCCGAAGGCGGCACGGTCTACGTCCAGCACGTCTCCCAGGCGGGCGCCGCCGTGGCCGAGACCGTCATCGACAACGTCTGCGCCGGTACGGTCTACCGCACGGGCGTCCTGAGCGGCTGACCCGCCCCCGACGCCCCGCCGAAGACCCGACGACCTTGACGACCCGACGGCCTTGACGTCCCGGCTCCCCGGGGCGGCCGGCCGACCGAGAGGCACGACGAGTACGAGCCGTGGACGACACGCTCCGGGCCTTCTGCGGCCATCTCCGCATTCGTACGGACCGTCGGGAGACCGTCGGTTTCACCCTCCGCGACGGCCGGGAATTCCTCGGCCGGATCCTGGAACTCGATACGGACGGCACCGAGTACCGGCCCGAGGACCACGAAGAGGACGAGCCGCCACCCGGTGACACGGCCCCGCCCCGCGCCCTGCTCTGCTGGCGGTACTCACCCATCGCCGCCCAGGCCGTGGGCGACCCCGACTGGTCCCCCGACGACGAGTGGATCACCCTGACGGATATCGTCCCGGGCACCTTCGCCCACTACGACCGCGCCGCCTCGCCCCGCTGGACGCCCTACCCGCCGCCCTGACCGGCCCCGCGGACCACTGCGGCGGCCCCAGGACACCCGGCCTCAGCCCGGTACCGGACTCCCGGCTCGGGGCACCCGGCCTCAGCCCGACGCCCGCCCGGCCCCCGCACCGGCCTCGGCACCGGACTCCCGGCCCGACTCCGACTTCGTGTCCGACTTCGGCTCGGTGTCGGTGTTGGTGTCCGTGTCGGTGTCCGTGTCGGTGTCCAAGCCCGCGTCGGGGCCCGTCTCCGCGTTCGGTGCCGTGCCCGGTCCCGCGTCCGGTGCCGTTCCCGGCCCGGGGCCGGAACCGGTCTCGGGCACCAGCCCCAGGGCCGCGTCCTTCTGCAGTTCCACCTCCCGCCGGAAGAACCGGAACCACATGAAGAGGATGAACGCCACCCCGGCGTACCACTCGCCCGAGTACCCCAGGTTCTGGAACGCCTTCAGATCCAGCCCGGTGCCCTCCGGCAGCGTCGCCGGGACCGCCTTCAGCCCGGCGTCCGCCCGGTTGAGGGTGATGTACGCGTCGTACACCTCGTCCGGGACGAGATTGACCAGCGCCGCCGCACTGATCATCGCCAGTTGCCCCTCGGGCAGCCCGCCCGCCGTGTGCACCCCGTCCTTGCCGACGGTCTCCGACGCCTGGAGGGCGCCCGCGACCGAGACCCGGCCGGTCGGCGCGGCGGGCGCCGCGGCACCCGCCGGAAGCCAGCCCCGGATCACCGGAAGCACCCGGCCCCCGTCGGTCTTCAACAGAGTGAGGACATACGACCCGGTCAGGTCGTCCAGCTTCCGCCCCGGGACCAGGAACTGCTCGCCGTAACGCCCCTCGGCGGTCGCGGTCCGGCCGGACGTCTCCTTGTCCACCGGCAGCAACTGACCCAGCGGCCTCGGCTTCAGCTCCTCCGCCGTGGGCGCCCGCTCCGCCTCCTTCTGGGCCTCGGCGCGGTCCTCGAACCGGCCGAGCTGCCAGGTCCCCATGAAGATGCACAGCGGGATCGCCAGCACGGCGAAGAGATTGATGCCCCACCACCGGGGCGTCAGCAGGAACCTGTACACCCCTCCACGGTACGGAACGCCTCCGGGCTACTCCGCCGCACCCCCCTCTCCGGCCGCGTCGTCCGCGCCGCCCGGGCCGTGACCCGGCTTCGGCAGATGCGCCTCGGCGAAGGCGATCTCCATCGCCACCTGCTTGATCCGCTCCTCCACCACCAGGGACCCATGGCCCGCGTCATAGCGGTAGACCTCGTGGACCGCGCCCCGGGCCGCCAGCCGGTCCACATAGTTCTCCACCTGGCGGATGGGGCAGCGGGGGTCGTTCACCCCGGCCGAGATGTAGACCGGCGCCCGGACCGCGTCCACATACGTCAGCGGCGACGACGCCTCGAACCGCTCCGGCACCTCCTCCGGCGTCCCGCCCAGCAGCGTCCGGTCCATCGCCTTCAGCGCCTCTATCTCGTCGTGGTACGCCGTCACATAGTCGGCGACGGGCACCGCGGCCAGCCCCAGCGCCCATGCCTCCGGCTGCGTGCCGAGACCGAGGAGGGTGAGATAGCCGCCCCACGAGCCGCCCGCCAGGATCAGCCGCTCCGGGTCGGCCAGCCCTGACTCCACCGCCCACTCGCGGACCGCCGCGATGTCCTCCAGCTCGATCAGCCCCACCCGGTGCTTCAGCGCGTCCGTCCACGCCCGGCCGTACCCCGTCGAGCCCCGGTAGTTGACCCGGACCACCGCATAGCCCTGGTCGACCCAGGCCGCCGGACCCGCCGCGAACGCGTCGCTGTCGTGCCACGTCGGGCCGCCGTGGATCTCGAAGACCGTCGGCAGCGGACCGCTCGCCCCGGCGGGGCGCTGCACCAGGGCGTGGACCGTACCGCCCGGCCCCTCCACCCAGGCGTCCTCCACCGGCACCGACTCCGGCGCCTTCGGACCGGGCGGATCCAGCACCACCCCGCCCGACGTCGACCGCACCTGCGGCGGCAGCGCCGCCGACGACCACAGATACTCCACCTCGCCACCGGGCCGCGCCGTCGCCCCCGAGACCGACCCCGCGGGGGAGTCGATCCGGGTCAGCTCCCCGGCCGCCAGGTCGTACCGCCACAGCTCGCCCCGGGCCTTGAAGCTGTGCGCGATCAGCAGCCCCGAACCGTCCGGGAACCACTCGGCGGCCACATCGCCCGGCAGATCGATCGCCAGCGGGATCTCCGCACCGGAGGCCACGTCCCAGATCATCGGCTCCCAGCGGCCCCGGCGCTGATGCCCCACGAGCAGCCGGGTGTCCCCGTCCACCGGGGCGAACCCGAGCACCTCCAGACCCAGCTCCTCCGTGCCGCCCCGGGTGTCGTCCAGCTCGGCGACCGTACTCCCGTCGAGCCGGACCACCCGCAGCGCCGAGTGCATCGCGTCGCCGTGCTCGGTGTGCTCGACGGCGATCAGCGTGCCGTCGTGCGAGAGATCGCCGACCCCCGCCGACTCCCGGTGCCGGTAGATCTCCACCGCACCCGCGACCCGCTCCCCGGCCGCGCCGTCACCGACGGCACCCGCGACATCAGCGGCGTCCGGCCCCGGCGGCCGTACGACATGGATCGTCGAACCGTCCTCGTCGGTGGACCGCCCGACTACCGCGACCCCGTTCGCCCCGATCGCCAGACCCGCCGAGTAGGAAGGGGCCAGCCCCGGCACCGCGGGCTCGTCCGGCCCGCCGCCGAAGGGCTGCCGCAGCCATATCCCGAACTCGTCCCCGTCCGTGTCCGAGAACCACCAGATCCACTCGCCGTCCGGGGAGAGCGTCCCGCTCGTCGTGCCGTTCGGCCGGTCGGTGACCTGCCGCTGCTCACCGGTGGCCCGGTCCCAGGCGTACAGCTCGTAGGTCCCCGTCGCGTTGGACACGAACAACGAGCGGTCGGGGGCGTCCCTGGCCCAGTCGGGCAGGGAGACCCTGGGCGCCCGGAAGCGCTGCTCCCAGGCCGGGGCCTGCGGCTGATTCGGCTGCGTGGTCTCAGTCATGACCCCATTCTGCGCCGGGCGGCCGACAATTCGTTCGCGCCGTCCTCAGCCTGTGGATAACGTCGGGGCATGTCCGTACCCACGATCCCCGACGACTGGCGCGACGCCAACCGATCCAACTGGGACGAGCGGGTCCCCATCCATGTGACCAGCGACTTCTACGAGGTCGACGCCTTTCGCGCGGGTGAGGACCGGCTGCGCGACTTCGAGCTGACGGAGGTCGGGGACGTCACCGGCCGCAGTCTGCTCCATCTCCAGTGCCACTTCGGTCTCGACACGTTGAGCTGGGCCCGGCGCGGCGCCGCGCGCGTCGTCGGCCTCGACTTCTCCGCGCCCGCCGTCGACGCCGCGAGGGCCATCGCCCGGGAGATCGGCCTCGGCCCCGAGCGGGCCGAGTTCGTGACCTCCGATGTGTACGACGCGCGCGACGCCGTGCCCCCGGGCCCGTACGACATCGTCTACACCGGCCTCGGTGCCCTCAGCTGGCTGCCGGACATCGACCGCTGGGCCGAGGTCGCGGCGTCCTTGGTGGCGCCCGGCGGCTTCCTCTATCTCGCCGAGTTCCACCCGATCACCGACGTCCTCGACGACGAGACGGGGACCCGGGTGGTCCATGACTACTTCACCCGCGAGGCGTGGGAGGAGGACGAGGCGGGGACGTACGCCGACCCGGCCGCCACCACCGTCCACAACCGCACGGTGGAATGGCAGCACCCGATCGGGCGGGTCGTCTCGGCGATCTGCGCGACCGGGCTGCGGCTGGAGTTCCTGCACGAGCACGACATGACGCTCTGGGACCGGTTCGCGTCCCTGGAAGTAGGGGACGACGGCTACCGCCGCTTCCCCGCCGGGCAGCCCCGGATCCCCTTGATGTACTCCCTCAAGGCGACCCGCCCGGCCTGACCGCCCGGTCCGACGAGCCGCCCGGGACCGGCGTACAACCGCCTGGTCCCGGGCCCGCGTCAGCCTTCCCGGGCCGTACGGCTCCCCGGCTCCGAGGGCAGCCGTACCACCGCGACCCCGCCGTCCAGATCCACGGTGGAACGATTCGGCGGCGCCCCGTCCTCGTCGTCGTCCTTCATCAGCAGGGAGCTGTGCCGCTCCCTCAGCTCCGTCGCCTTCCCCGGCGAGAAGGACGCGTGCAACTGCTCGAAGCCGGTCGCGGAGACCCGCCCGGTCCGCCGGCCGCGCCCGGTGGCCCGTAGGGCGTGGTCCACGAAAGCGATCACGGTCAGCAGGATCACCAGACCCGGCAGCGTCATGAAGACGACGAACTGCACGGCTCAGCCCCCGTCGCGTATCGCGGCCCGGCCGAGGTCCCGCGACCCCGCCCCGAGCAGGGCCACCGCCGCCGCGTACCCCGGCCCGGCGGGCAGATCCGACAGGGCGCAGGGGAGTTCCGGCCCCATCGCGTCCGGCCGGGGGAGGGGCCCGGCGCCGACATGGATATTGGCCACGCCCTCGCCCAGTCCGGCACCCGTCGCCTTGAGTACGGACTCCTTACGGGTCCAGCAGCGGGCGAAGGCCAGCGGCCGGTCCCCCGGCGCCAGCGCGTTCAGCTCCGTCCGCTCGTGGGGGTGCAGCTGGCCGCTGACCTCGGCGACCGTGCTCGCGTTCGGTACGGCCTCGACGTCCACCCCCACCGGCGCCTCGGCCAGTGCGATCAGCACCCGGCCGTCCGCCGTCCGGCTGCTGTGCGAGAGGGAGAAGTGGATCCGGTCGCCCGGTACGGCCGGACGGCCGTGCGGCCCGCCGCACTGCCCGCAGGGGCGGCGCTCCATCGTCACCGCCGCCGGGTCGACCCCCAGCCGCGCCCCCAGCAGCCGACGGAGCGTCACATGCGCCACCGCGTAGGCGTGCCGGTCCACGGGCCGGAGAAAGGCGTCCAGCCGGGACGACTCCTCGGCGTCGAGCAGATGGCGGTGGGCGAGCGCCTCCTCGGCCAGTTCGGCCACCCGGCCGTACCAGACCAGGTCGACACCCGGGGGTGGTGCGAGATGCTCGGCGGTCGTGGCCACAGCTGCCTCGTCCTCTCCGGCTTCCGGCTTTCCGGTGAACCGGTTCATCGGGGTGATAGTGCGTACGACAGGGCAACCAGTGGATCACCGCCCCCGGAGCCGGGCAAGGGCCCGCCACCCCAGAGTGGCGGACCCTCGTCCTCTGTTTCTCGCGGATCCCCTATGTCAGGGATCCCGGTTCTCGCCGAACCGGACCGGGTCAGATGTTGACGCCGAAGTCCTGGGCGATACCGCGCAGACCGGAGGCGTACCCCTGGCCCACGGCCCGGAACTTCCACTCCGCGCCGTGGCGGTACAACTCGCCGAAGACCATCGCGGTCTCCGTCGAGGCGTCCTCACTCAGGTCGTAACGCGCCAGCTCGGCGCCGCCGGCCTGGTTGATCACGCGGATGAACGCGTTGCGCACCTGGCCGAAGGACTGGCCGCGGCTCTCGCCCTCGTGAATGGAGACCGGGAAGACGATCTTCTCGACCTGGGCCGGGACGGTCGCCAGGTTGACCTTGATCTGCTCGTCGTCGCCCTCGCCCTCACCCGTGAGGTTGTCGCCGGTGTGCTCCACGGCGCCCTCGGGGCTCTTGAGGTTGTTGAAGAAGACGAAGTGCTGGTCGGAGACGACCTTGCCGTTGCCGTCGACCAGCAGCGCGCTCGCGTCGAGGTCGAAGTCCGTCCCGGTGGTCGTCCGGACGTCCCAGCCGAGGCCCACGACGACCGCGGACAGGCCAGGGGCCTCCTTGGTCAGCGAGACATTGCCGCCCTTGGAAAGGCTGACACCCATGGAAATCCCTGCGCAATCCGGCGCGGGCCGCGCCTTTCTTGACGTTTCCTTTGCCCAATGTGTCCAACGAGCCGACCCCGGCCCCGGTTCCCGGCTCCGGCAAAGTCCGTGAACTTTTGTCCCGTACGCCGTACTCCCCGGCCTATATCCCACCCGAACGGCCCCACCGGACCACCGTCCCGTCGGACCGCCGCTCTCCCGGTCAGCCTGCCGCCGGTTCCGCCCCGGTCCCCTTCCCCGCCTTTCCGGTCTGCCGCTCGGTTTTCCCGGCCGAGGTGCCGATGCCCTCCAACACCTGGACCGTGACGAAGCCGACCACCGAGCAGACCGCCACCAGCGGCATCTGATTCGCCGCGTCGGGGCCGAGTAGCAGGGCGGCCAGCACGGCACTGGTCACCGGCAGCCGGGTGACCACGGCCGTCGCGGTCACCACCCCGAGCGCGAGACCGGCGGTCACCCCCAGCCCCGGCAACCCCGAAGAGGCCACCCCCATGGCCGCGCCCAGCAGCACCGCCGGGAAGATCGGCCCGCCGCGCAGCGCACCGAGCGCGATCCCCCAGGCCAGCCCCTTGCAGACGACGAGCGCCAGCAGCGCCGCGACCGGCCAGGCCCCCGGATCGGCCGCCAGCACCCCCAGGGTGGCCTGCCCCGAGAGTGCCGCCTCCGCCGGGGAACGGCCGGTGACCAGGGCGTACGCGGAAATCAGCACCCCCACCGCGACGGCGCAGACCACCGTGCGCGGTCCGGTCCTCGTCCGGGTCCACACCGCCGTGACCGAACCCAGCCGGTGGGCGTGGAACACGATCACGGCGATCACCACGGCGGCCGGTACGCCCCAGAGGAAGTCACCCGCGTCCGGAGTGGCGTCCGGCGGTACGGAGGGCAGGGACAGGGCGCCCGTGGACAGCCCGGTCCACTGCCCGAAACCGGTGAAGACCAGCGCGCCGACCCCGCTCGCCAGCAGACAGGGCAGC
The DNA here is from genome assembly GCF_040641415.1 of Streptomyces sp. NPDC020875. Lineage (NCBI taxonomy): Bacteria > Bacillati > Actinomycetota > Actinomycetes > Kitasatosporales > Streptomycetaceae > Streptomyces > Streptomyces sp. NPDC020875. The sequence goes on from NZ_JBFADP010000007.1 coordinate 53,080, forward strand.
AGCAGGACGAAGAGCTGGCTCCCCGCGAGCCCCGCCGCCTCGACGATCATCACGACCGCGACCAGCGGCCCGCCGAAAATGGTGGAGATCGCGGTCGTCGAACCGCTCATCGCCAGGACGAGCCCCGCCTTCGGATGGGCGGCGCTCCGGACCGCCCGCAGGGCGAGCAGCGCCAGCCCGCTGCCCAGCGCCATCAGGGGCGCCTCAGGGCCGAGTACCACCCCCAGCGGCAGGGTCGCCAGTGCCGCGAGCACCACCCCGGGCAGCGCCTCGGGCCCGAGCGGCGGCCCGCCGAGACCGTCCACCGGCCGGTGGCCGCCGCCCCCCGGGAAACGGGTGACGATCGGCGCCAGGATCAGCCCGGCCAGCAGCAGTGCGGGCAGCGGCCACCACCACGGGGGCTCCGAATAGCCGACGGCCTGCGGGAGTTCGGTCCAGACGGCGTGCTGGATCTCGTGCTGGAGGGTGACGAAGAGAAAGGAGAGAAAAGCGATCGGCGCGCCGAGCACCGCCGAGAACAGCAGCAGGGCGAGATAGCCGCGGCTGCGCAGGATGTTCCCCAGCGGGACATCGCTCGCCGTGCCGGGTCCACTGGGCGCCGCCCCCGCTGTCCGCGCCGATTCGGCCCCGCCCGCCGCGGCACCCGTACCGGACTCGTCGCGGCCCGGCCCGGGATCCGCACCCTCCCGGCCCGGCCCGGAGCCAGGCCCGGAGCCCGGCCCCCGTCCGGAACCGGGGCCGCCGATTCCGCCGGGCGGCGCCGTTCCGTCGTCCGTACGCATGCCCCCACTCAAAGCCCCCGCCGGACCCCCGGCGCGGGGACGGGCCCGTACGGGTGACCCCGAACCCGTACGGGTCATCAACGCTCGCCCGCCCGGCGCACAGCCGATTCGCTGGCGGTGACGGCCCCGCCCCGCGGACTCGGGACGGGACGTACGGACGCCCGATCCGGACGCCCGGCGCGAACGGCCCCGAGGCCCGGTGGTGGAGGAGGCGCTCATGGCTGACGGGACTCCGGGCCCGGCCGACCCCCGCGACGACGAACTCCACCGCCTCCGCGAGCGCGTCGCGGCGCTGGAGCGGACCCGCCCGCCCGCCGGGCACCACCGCGTCCGCGCCTTCTTCTCCGCCCTGCTGATCGTGATCGGCTGTGTGCTCGCCCCGCTGAGCGTCGTCGCCGCCTGGGCGGCCCAGGAGGTCGGCGACACGGACCGCTATGTCTCCACGGTCGCCCCCATCGCCGCGAACTCCGACGTCCAGGACGCGGTGGCGAACCGGGTGACCGACGCCGTGATGGCCCATATCGATATCAACACCCTGCTGGAGGGCGTCGCCCCGGCGGAACGGCCACGGGTGGCGGCCGCCCTCGGCAAGCTGGGCGGCGCGCTGGAGGGAGCGGTCCGCAGCTTCGTCCACGACAAGACGCGGCAGATCGTCGCCTCCGATCGCTTCCAGACCTTCTGGGTGAACGCCAACCGGAAGATCCACAGCGCTGTGGACAAAGCCCTGACCGGCAGCGGCGGCGGCGCGATCCAGCTCACCGACAATGCCGTCCAGATCGATCTCGCACCCGTGATCGAGCAGGTCAAGGCCGATCTGGTGGCCGACGGGCTGACCGTCGCCGGAAAGATCCCCGAGATCCACACCCAGTTCACGGTCGTCAAATCCGATGACATCGGAAAGCTGAAGACCGGCTTCCGGCTGCTCCAGCTGGCCGGGTTCTGGCTGCCGGTCCTGGCCCTGGTCCTGGTCGCGGCGGGTGTGCTGCTCGCCGTCCACCGCCGACGGACCCTGGTCGCCGCGGCGCTCGGCGTCGCCTTCGCGACCCTGGTCCTCGGCCTCGGACTGACCGTCTTCCGTACGGTCTACCTGGACGCGCTCCCGGCCTCGGCCTCCCGTCCAGCCGCGGGCGCGGTCTACGACGCCATGGTCCGGCTGATGCGGACCACCATCCGGATGGTCGTCGCCCTGGGAATCGTGATCGCCATCGGCGCCTGGCTGACCGGCCGGGGGCGCCGGGCCGTCCTGGTCCGCGGGTTCTGGCACTCCGGCATCCGCGCGGTCCGGTCCACCGCCGACCACGCCGGGCTGCGCACCGGACCGGTCGGCCCCTGGCTGCGCCGCCACCGCCGCTGGATCCTCTGGGTCCTGGTCGCCCTGGCACTGCTGAGCTATCTGCTGTGGAGTTATCCCACGGCATGGGTCGTGGTCGGCATCGTGCTCTGTCTGCTGCTCGCTCTGGCGATCGTGGACTTCCTCGCCGATGCGCCCGATGCCCCTGCGGTCTCCGAGGACCCCGAGGACCCCGAGGACCCCGGAGGTCCCGGGGAGCCCCGGTGGCCCGGGAAGCCCGGGAACGGCCGGTCCGCCGACGGGACCGGCTGACCCGCCGGGCCGTCCCGCCGCCCCGGGCCGCCATCCCGAACATCACCCGAACGGGTGCATCCGAATAGCGGTACGCGAGGTCCGGTCCGACGCTCGAATCCGGAGCCCCGTGCGCGTCGGGCGTACGGGATGACGAAGGAGAGTCCCATGACCCAGGCATCACAGCCGACCGGGACCCCGCCACCGCACAGGTCCGGGACCGGCCGCGGAGCGGGCTCCGGTTCACCGGGCAACAGCGCATGGGCGGTCGGCGGGGTCGTCTTCGCCGGGGTCCTGATGCTGTGCAACGGCGTTCTGGCGATCCTCCAGGGCATCGCGGCCATCAACAAGGACGTCGTCTACGGCGCGGTCGGGGACTACGTCTACCGGATCAACCTCAGCGGCTGGGGCTGGATCCATCTGATTCTCGGCATCCTGCTGGTGATCACCGGCTACGGGGTGCTCAAGAACATGGAGTGGGCGCGCTGGCTGGGTATCTTCCTGGCCTCGATCAGCCTGATCGCGCAGTTCCTCTTCCTGCCCTATCTGCCGGTCTGGGCACTGATCATGATCGCGATCGATGTGTTCATCATCTGGGCCCTGGCGGTGTACCGCTCGACGGACGACGAGCCGCTGCTCTGAGCCGTACGGCGCTCCCGCCGACGGACCGGTATTCCGTCCGGTGTCACAGGGGCGGCCGACCGCACCCCGGTCGGCCGCCCCTCACGGCTGCCCGCCGGGCGCCGCGCGCCCGGCTCACCGGGGTACGGGCATCACCAGGACACGGGGCTCGGCCAGCGTGTAGTGCGCCGAGTTGGCGATCCATACCCGGGCGCCGTGCCGGGCCAGCGCCGACGGGTTCCGCAGCCCGTCGTCCTCGTCCAGTACGGCTACGGCCGCCCGCCCCGCCGACCCGCCCCCACCGCCCCCGTTACGGTCCCCGCCCCCTTCCCCCGTTCCGTCGCGGATCAGAAGTACCCGACTGTCGGTGACGCCGGTGACGAGCAGGGTGTCACCGTCCCCCGTGAACTCCAGATCGTCGATCTCGCCCAGCCCCTCGGCCACCGTCCCGGGCCGCCCGGCTGTCGGTGATGCCGGTGACCCGGTCACCGGGAACCGGAGCACCGTCCCCCGGTCGTGGTTGGTCACCCAGACCGCGCCCCGGTGCACCCTGATCCCATTGGCCCCGGCGAACCCGCCCGGATCCGGGGCCAGCAGCGGATCCGAACTCCAGACCACCGCCCGCCCCCCGTCCCGCGGCAGCCTCAGGACCACCCCGGCGACGGAATCGGTCACATACAGCTGCCCGGCCCGGGAGTCCAGGGCGATCCCGTTCGGCAGCCCGTCGGCGGGCAGGGCGGCGATCCGGCGGATACCGCCGCCGTCGGGCGACAGCCGCCACACCCCGGTGAGTTCGGCGGTACCGGTGCCATAGGTGACATAGAGCGTCCCGTCGCCGGCCCGGACGATCCCGCCGAGGAACGGTTCCCCCACGGTCGGAGTCTCGGCCGACGGCGGGGGAGCGGGCAGGGTCGCCAGCACTCGTACCTTCCCGCCCGGGGAGATCCGGGCGATCTGACGGGTATGGGCGAAGGTGACCACCGTCGATCCGACCGGTTCGGCGGCGATACCCTCCGGCTGCTGCCCCGCGTCGATATCCAGCCCCGCCAGCACCCGCACCCGGTCCGCCGCCTCCGCGAGCCCCTCCCGTCCCATCACCCCCTGATCGGACGCGCCCTGATCCTCCGTCGCCTTTCCATCGCCCCCGGCATCGCCCCCCGGCCCGGCCGCCCCTGCTCCCGGCCCCGCTCCGGCGGCGGCCGGGGGATCGAGCCGGGCAGGCGGCTCCGCGGTGGTGACCGTCCCGCCCGCCCCGCCGCCCGGCCCTCCGTCCACGCCTCCGGCCCGGGAGACGTACAAGGCGATCAGTACGGTGCACGAGACGGCGACGAACCTGCGCGAGAACTGGGGCACGGGGTTCTCCTGCTAACGGGAGCGCCCACCCGGTACCCCTCCGGGAGAGGGATACACCGGCGGTCAGAGCGTCACCCTACGGTCTCCGGTGTCACCAACCCCGTCTCATACGCCAGGATCACCGCCTGAGCCCGGTCCCGGAGCCCCGTCTTCGCGAAGATCCGGTTGATATGGGTCTTCACCGTATGGTCGGAGATCGACAGGGCGGTGGATATCTCGGCATTGGAGAGCCCCCGGGCGATCAGTGCCAGTACATCGATCTCCCGTGGCGTCAGATCCACCGCGGGCTTCCCCGCGACCACCGGCCGGTGCAGCCGGGCGAACTCGGCGATCAGCCGCTTGGTCACGGCGGGCGCGAGCAGCGCCTCACCCGCCGCGATCACCCGGACCGCGTGCAGCAGTTCGGGAAAGGTGGCGTCCTTGAGGAGAAACCCGCTCGCCCCCGCCGCCAGCGACTCATAGATGTACTCGTCGAGCCCGAAGGTCGTGAACATCAGAACCCGGGTGTCGCCATCGGCCTCCGAGACGATCCGCCGGGCCGCGTCCACCCCGTTCATCACCGGCATTCTGATATCGAGCAGCGCGATATCGGGCCGCCGCTCCAGCACGATCCGGACCGCCTCCGCCCCGTCCGCCGCCTCACCGACCACCTCGATGTCGTCCTGGGTCGAGAGGAGGTTGACGAACCCGGCCCGGACCATGGCCTGGTCGTCCGCCACCACGGCCCGGATCACCATCCCCGCCCCTTTCCACCACGCCGCCCGGCGCTCCCGCCGACTGTCGTATCCCCGCTCATGACACCCACCGCCACCGCCGGTGAAACGTTCTCCGCCGGTACTGGTGCGCCCGGCCGCTTCTTCCCGCCGCCCCACTCGCCACGGCCTTCGACGGCGACGGGCAACTCGGCGGCGACCAGGAACCCTCCGTTCGGCCCGCGCCCCGTGGCCAGCCGTCCCCCCGCCAGCGTCACCCGCTCGGTCATCCCGATGAGCCCATGCCCCCGCACGGGGGCCGCCGCCCCCACCGAGGGCCCCGGCCCGTCGTCCAAGACCCGGACCGCCAGCCGGTTCACCCCGTACTCCAGCGCGATCTCCGCGGTGGCGCGCGGTGCGTGGCGGCGGACATTCGTCAGCGCCTCCTGCACGATCCGATAGGCGGTCAGTTCGATTGACCCCGGCAGCCGCCGCCGGTTCCCCGAGACGGTCAGCCCGGCGCTGCCCCCGCCGTCACGGTGGCGTGCCAGCAGTTCGTCCAGCCGGTCGAGGGTCGGCTGCGGAGCCTCGGCGGCCGTCCGCCGCCCCGTGACCTCGTCGGAGCGCAGCACATTGAGCAGCTGCCTCAGCTCGTTCAGCGCCTCCCGGGACGAACCGGCTATCTGCTGGAAGCCGTCCCGGCCCTCGGGGGAGAGCCCGGGTGTCGTATAGGTGGCGCTTTCGGCCTGGACCGCGATCACCGACACCGAGTGCGAGACGATGTCGTGCAGTTCGCGCGCGATGGCCCGGCGCTCCGCCTCCGCCGCCTTGTGCCGCTCCAGGCGTATCAGCTCCTCCTGCGCCGCCGCCCGCTCCCGCCGGGCCCCCTCACGGCTGCGGACCGCGTCACCGGCGCTCACCGCCGCCAGGATCGCCAGTCCGATCAGAAACGACTCGGCGAAGTATCCGAGCGACCCCCGGGAGCCGAGCGGCAAGGGGTCGGAGTACGGCCCGTCGAAGACGTCGGTCGTCACATGGAGCAGATCGACCACGGCCATCAGCCCGACACCGAAGGCGGCCAGCACCACCGGATGGTGCACCCGATGGCGGGCGAGGGTGTAGAAGCCGATCAGCCCGCCTATGCAGACGGAGAGGAACAGGGCGGGCCGGAACAGGAAGTTCAACGGCGAGGCCAGGACGACGAGATACCCCGCCAGCGCCGGGCAGGTCCGACGCCACATCAGCGGCAGGGTCGCCGCGAGCGCCGTCGCCACGGCGGCCACGGCGATCACCACGGCCACCGTCGTCCCGGCGTCCAGCCGCAGCACCTCCGCGATCGCCCCGGCCCCCAGCAGCCCTCCGCTGATCCAGGGATACGCGGGTGTCCGCACCCATTCCGCTATCCGCCGCGCGAGCCCGGCCCGGCCGATCGCGTCGGCGCCGGGCAGCCGGGACGGCGAAGCCGTACGCACCCCGTGGTCCTCGGGAGAGAGCAGCAGGAACCGCAGCAGCCGCCGAGCGGGCCGGTCACGGAGTCGGTCTTCCTGTCCTTTCATACCCGCAAGTCTGCGGGTCACGAGGGTGGAGACGCGTCGGAGCACGGGTTGATTTCCGACCTCCACTCACCCTCCGGTTCGAGCCCGAACACCGCCCCCCGGTGTGACGAATCGACCGGCCCCGCCTTCCTAACCTGCTGGTCGAGCGGCCGGCACGCCTCGTACCCGGCCCACATCACCCACGCCACGACACCCACGTCCCATCACCCACGCCACGACACCCACCAGCAAGGAGGCGGGCCGTGCCGCTCCCGCCGCACATATCGACGACCGGTACCGACGCCCGTACCGATACCCGTACCGGAATCCGCGCCAGGTCCGGCGGCCCGCGTACGGTGCGCGCTGCCGCCGTCGTCTCCGCCGCGCCCCGGGCCGAGGCTCGCCGTACCGGCGCCGCCGTCCGCGTCCTTCCGTACACCCTTCTCACGGCCGTGCTGTCGAGCCGGGCCGTCTGGCTGCTGTTCGCCGGGCTCGCGTGCGGGTTCGCCCTGGTCACGGAGGTCGCGACGCACCGTTTCTGGGGCGGGACCGCCGCCGTCGGCTATCTGAGCGCCGCGGTCGCCCCCGGGCGCCGGGCGCCCGTCCTGGCCGCCGCGCTGGCCGCGGCCCTGCCGCTCGCCGTCCTCGTCGGCACGGGCGCGGCCCAACTGGAGGTCGAGGTCGTCGAGGCGGCGGCGACCCGATTGCTGGACTCCGGCAGCCCCTACCACCCGGACCCCGCCAGGACCGCCGACTACAACCCGTACCTCCCGGCGATGGCCCTGTTCGGCCTGCCGAGCGCGCTGACCGGTGGCGGACCGCTCACGGACCCACGGCTCTGGTTCGGTCTGACCTTCGCCATCATCCTGACCCTGGCCTTCCGCCGCCCGGGCCCCGGAAACGCCGGCACCCGAACCCCCGGAGGAGCCCTCCGCCCGGCCTTTCTCCTCGCCTGCCCACCGGTCGCGATGTCCCTGGCGGTCAGCGGTATCGACCTCCCCCTCATCGGCCTGATGTGCCTGGGCACGGTTCTCGCCGTACGCAGGCGCCCCGGCACGGCGGGCCTCGTACTCGGCCTCGCGTCCGCCATGAAGTGGACGGCCTGGCCCGGCCTCGCGGTCGCCTGCGCCGCGCTCGCGGCGATCCACGGCCGCCGGACGGCGCTCCGCTGCGGTCTGGTCGCCGCCACGACGGTCACCGCCCTCGTCGTACCCGTACTGATCGGCGACCCGGCGTCCTTCTTCCGGCATGCCGTCGCCTTCCCCCTCGGCCTCGCCGACACCCCGTCACCGGCCGCGAGCCCGCTTCCCGGCAGGCTGATCGCCGACTGTCTGCCCGGCGGTTCCGGCCGGTCGGTGGCACTGGCGCTGCTGTGCGCGGCGGCGCTGCTGATGGCGGTCTCCCTGGTGGCCCGTCCACCCACGACCGTACGAGCCGCCGCGAACCGTACGGCCCTGGGTCTACTCCTCGCCCTCGGACTGGCCCCCGCCAGCCGCTACGGCTATCTCCTCTACCCCCTCGTCCTCGCCTTCCTCGCCCTCTCGGCACATCGCCCGGCCCCACCCGCGCCACCCGCCACCGGTCGGCACCTCACACCCTGCCGAAGCCGAAGCCGCCCCCACCACTGAAGCCCCCACCACCCCCCGACACCGCCTCCGACCGAACGGTGAGCCGACACCCCATGCCCAGGACCCTGATCATCACCAATGACTTCCCGCCCCGCCAGGGCGGCATCGAGACCTTCGTCCACGCCATGGCCGTCCGCTTTCCACCCACCGACGTAGCCGTCTACACCTCCGCGGAGCCCGGCGCCCGTGCCCATGACGCCCGACTCCCCTTCCCCGTCGTACGGGACACCGCCCGCACTCTCCTCCCCACCCGCCGTACCACCGCCCGCGCCGCCGCCCTCATCCGCGAACTGGACTGCGACACCGTCTGGTTCGGTGCCGCCGCGCCCCTCGGGCTGATGGCCGCCGGACTCCGCCGCCGTACCCCCGTCCGCCGGATCGTGGCGACCACCCACGGCCATGAGGTCTGGTGGGCGCGCGCCCCCGGCGCACGCCGCGCCCTGCGCCGGATCGGCGCGACCGTCGACACCCTGACCTGTCTCGGCGACTACACCCGGCGGACGATCACCCCGGCGCTGGACCCCGCGGCCGCGGCCCGGATACGGCGGCTGACACCCGGCGTCGAGCCGTCGGAGTTCACCCCGCGCGGCCCCGTCCCGACCCCGGAGGCGATCGCGCTCCGCGCCGCGCACGGCATCCCTCCCGGCGCGCCCGTGGTGCTGTGCGCGGCCCGGCTGGTGCCCCGCAAAGGCCAGGACACCCTGGTCCGCGCCCTGCCGTTGATCCACCGTACGGTTCCCGACGCCACCCTTCTGCTGGTCGGCTCGGGCCCGGACGAACCCCGGCTCCGCCGTCTGGTCGCGTCCTCCGGCCTCGACGACCGGGTAGTTCTCGCGGGCGGTCGACGGCACTCGGAGATGCCCGCCTTCTACGCCGCGTCCGATGTGTTCGCCATGCCCTGCCGCACCCGTCGGGCCGGCCTGGAGGTGGAGGGCCTCGGCATCGTCTTCCTCGAAGCCGCGGCCTGCGCCCTGCCCACCGTGGTCGGCCGGTCGGGAGGCGCCCCGGACACCGTCGCGGACGGGAGGACCGGCTATGTGGTCGATCCCCGATCCGTCGCCGCGGTCGCCGACCGGCTGACCCGGCTGCTGACCGACCGGGAACTGGCCGGTGCGATGGGCCGCGAGGGCCGTACGCGGATCGAATCCGCCTGGACCTGGCAGCACACCCACACCCGCCTCACCGCCCTCCTCGGCACCGCTGCCACACCCCCGGCACCCCGCTGACCACACCCTCGCCCTCGACCACGGCTCAGGGGCCCGGAGCACCGCCCCGGACCCCTGAGCCACCTCATTCACCGGTCCACCACCCGAGGCGGCTTCCCGGCCCTACGGCATCCTCTTAAAGAGGTGCCCTACTTCCCCAGGAAGGCGTTGTGGATCACGACCGTCGACTTGTTGCCCTGCTTGTCGACGACGATCGCCTTGAGCGAGACCGCCTTGCCCGCGTCCGGCGCGCGTACCGTGATCTTCCCGGCCTCGACCGGAACCTCCTGCCACTTCTTGGCGTCGTACGACACCCTGACCTTCAGCGACTTGAGCCCGGCTCCCGCCGCCGCGCCCTGCACCTCGACGGGGAACGTCTGCCTGCTCCCCGCCGGAACGGTGGAGTCCAGCGCCGTTCGCGGCTGGAACCGGACCATGGAGACCGGAAGCGCCGTCGGAACGGTGGTCCGGGCTGACGTAAACGTCCACGAGGCGTCGATCCGGGTCCCGGCCCGGTTGACGACCGGATCTCGGTGGACCGTGGTCGCCACCGTGTACCGGGCGGACTCCGGCGCCAGGGTGAACGCCTTCGCGTCGAACGCCACGTCCTCCTGCGCGTACGGCACCCCGTCGCGGTGAATGGTGGTCCTCGCCCCGGTGTACCGGGCCCAACCGCCGTGTCCGGCGCCGTCGGTCACCAGGGCCAGCGTGCCCCGGACGGTGTCGCCGTCGCGGACGATCCCGGTGTCCCCGGCCAGGGAGGGCCCGGACACACCGGTGTTGATCTCCTCGGTGTACGTCGTCCCCGCGGTGTAGGCCCGCTCCGGCACGTAGTACATCGCGTCGAAGTACCGGTCGCCCTGCGCGTCCGGGGCGCTCAGCGCACCCGCTTCCAGGAACCAGACCGCCCCGCTGTCCGTGGACAGATGGACGTTCCGGGTTTCCGGGGCGGGCCGCTTGCGGAAGGGCCCCACCACACCGGAGCCGTGCGGCAGCGCGCCGGACGCCGAGAGGACACCGTCGACACCGGGCGCGGAGGCGCCGATACCCGCCTTCACCAGGGCCAGGTCACCGACCCCGTACGACTTGGTGAAACCGGTGGCCAGCTCGGTCACCGGCCCGCCGGTGAGGACGTGGTACTCGTCGCCGCCGCGCTCCCAGCTCGCCGACCAGGTCTGATGGAGGGAGCCCTGGGGGAGCCTTGGCCCCTGGTACGCCGTACGGACGTTCTCCAGACTGCCGAACTCGATCACCCGGCCCACTCCGGCCGGATCGAACGAGTACGACATCCCGGCCCTGGTCTGGCGGGCGGCCGGATCCGGCACCGTGATCGTCACCGGACGGGTGGTCCGGGCATCCAGCCGGACAGTTGCGGGACCCGTGACGGAGAACTGCGGATTGTCGATCAGATCCATCCCGCCCCTCGGATTCGCGGGGTCGACCAGCCGGTCGGCGCTGAGAGCATAGGTGCCGCGCGGAACCCGTACCGTCACCGAACCCGACGAAAGATCCGGTATCACCCGCCGCCCCTCGGCCACACCCGCGTAGCCCGCGAGATGTGCCTGCCAGCCGTGGGCGGGCGCGCCGTCCCGGCCCAGCGTCTCGAAGGTGACGTCGTACGACTCGACCTCACGGTCCACCGTGGCCGCGGTCCGCACGGTCTGGCCGCCGCCGGTCGCCACGACCGTGGTCGAGTACGAGTCATGGACCGTACCGCCGAGACGGGTGTCGGCCGTCAGCTCCACGGCGGCGGTACCACCCGCCGGGACCGTGACCCGCTGCGCCCCCAGGGTGAAGAACCCGGCCGGGGCGGGCTGTCCGTCGGAGCCGATGGGCGAGGCCAGCGACAGGTCCAGGGTCAGATCGGTGGTACCGGTATTGCGGTACGTGATCCGCTTGGTGACGGGTGTGTCGTCGTGATGGGGCCACTGCTGGACGCCCAACTGGACCGACGCCGGCTCGGCGATCACCGTCTGGTCGATCGCCCGGTCGACCTGGATCCGGCCCGTACCCTGCTGGAACACCGTATGGGCGCCGCCCTTGGCCGACGCCATCAGCGCCGCCTTCAGCCGCTCCCCCGTCCAGCCCGGATTTTTCTGCTTGAGGATCGCGGCGGCACCGGCGGCATGCGGGGCCGCCATCGACGTACCGTCCTGAGGCAGATAACCGGACGGGTTCTGACCGCCGACACCCGTCGCCGCCGCGGCCGTGATGCCCACCCCGGGCGCGGAGACATCCGGCTTGACGGCATTGTCCCAATTACGGGGACCGGGCGACGAGAAATCCGCGAGTACGTCGTTGTCGTCGACGGCGCCGACGGTCAGGGCGGCATCGGCGCTGCCCGGCGAGCCGACCCGGCCCCCGCGCAGCCCCTCATTGCCCGCGGCGATCGCGAACAGCACCCCCTTCTCCGCCGAGACCTTGTTGACCTGGGCCTCCAGCGGATCGATCCCGGGGAAGTCAAAGCCCCCGAGGCTCATATTGACGATGTCGGCGCCCTGGGCCACGGCCCAGTCGATCCCGGCCAGTACGGCGGAATCATGACCCTCGCCCCGATCGTCCAGCACCTTGGCGTTGATCAGCCGCGCCCCGGGAGCCACCCCCTTGAACCGGCTGTCCTTCACCCCGGCCCCGGCCGCGATGGACGCCACATGCGTACCGTGCCCGACCCGGTCCCTGGCGTCCGGAGAGCCGCTGAAGTTCCGCTCCGCCACGACCCGGCCCGCCAGATCCGGATGGGCGGAGTCGATACCGGTATCCAGAACGGCGATCTTCACCCCGGTGCCGTCGTACGACCGGTTCCAGGCCGCGGGCGCGCCGATCTGCCCCGTACTGCGGTCGAGCGTCGCCTTCCGCAAGCCGTCCAGCCAGATCCGCGAGATCCCGGACGTCATGGCGGCGGCCCCGCCCCGCCCCGGCCGGGTCAGGGCGTCCCACAGCTCACCCGTACCGCCGTCGGCACTGGTCAGGGCATCGGCGTTCAACACCGGCAGACTCCGGCGCACGGTCGTCCCCTCGGCCCCCCGCACCCCGGCCCGAGCCGTCGCCGCGGCGGCTCCCCGGTACTCGACGATCACCTTCAGCCCGCCCCGGTACGCCGCCCGGTTCTCCGGCTTGCCCAACTCGGTGACATCGAAGAGCCGACGGTCCAGCGTCCCGTCGGCGATCAGCCGCCGGGCGTCCCGCGGCACCACATACGTCCGCCCGTCCTCCACCTCGGTGAAGAACGGAACATCAGCCCGCCCCTCGGCCCGCTCGATCCCTCCGACCCGCCCCCGGGCATCCACCCGAACCCGGTCACCGGTGATCAGGGTGACGGTATGCCCGCCTCCGCCTTTCCCCACGGCTTTCCCACCGACAGCCGGAGGCACCACCCCCCGCCCTCCACTCTCCGCCGCCACCGCGCCCGGCCCGGCCGAGCCCACCGCCAGCGCCACGGCACATGCCACCACCGCATACGAATTCCTTGCTGATTCGCGCAAATCTCCCCCTGCACAGGAGTAATTCGACCGGACCTGCCCCGGCCTGCCCCCGGGCCGCCGGGAAACTTGCACGACCACGGAAGCCCGCAGTATGCGCACGCGACTTCGCACCACTCAATGAAGTCCGGAAAACCGCAGCGCGAAGCAAGCCGTGGTAAATTAGCAGGTCATCGCGGTGTCAGTCGGGCGAGAGGGGAACGCGAGCACACAGCACACATTTCGCCGCGAACGACAACACGTTCCCCAATGAGCCCGCCCGAGTGCTCTGTTCGGAAATCAGCCCCCGAACAGCCGACGCCCGATCTCGTCGACAGCGGACCGGTGGGCCATTACGACTTCGTCGAGCCGCTCGGCTGCCAGTCGGCGCAGGGTGCCGAGGTGCCTGAATACTGAGTCCGCCAGGCCCGCCATTACTGGTGGAATTTTTCATCGGACCGCGACGGTCGTTCAGCCGGATGTCAGCTGTCGAGAAGTTGCCGGAGCTCGTCCGGCGTCAGGCGGGCCCCGGAGTCAGCGATGTCCCCGATGAAGGAGACGCCTTCGCCGGTCAGGATCTCCATCGGCGTACCCGAGTAGCCGGTTCCCGCCCCTCGGAAGCCTGCGGCGACTCGCCCCGCCGCAGTGAGAACGCGCCAAGGGCCGGGGCATTGGCCACAGGTGGCGAGATGGGTACCAACGGGGACGGCGTGGCTGCCGATGACGGTGGCTATGTCGCCGTATGTGGTCCAGCGCCCGGGTGGGACCGCCTCCAGCAGAGAGTGCATCCGCGTCCAGTCCCTCCCGGTGCCGCGAAGCCGCTTGGCGAGGGAGGCGAGGTCGGAGCCCTTGAGTGCCGCCCATTCCTCGGGGTCGACATCGTCCGGAACATGGGCGGTGTCGACATCCCACCATGTCGTGCCCTGAATCCCGTCGGCCTTGCGGCCGGTGACGCTGCGGAAGATCTCGTTGGCGAGCCCGGTCGGAGTGAAGCGATTGCCGTCGGCTGCCCAGCTCAGGGGTTTCGCGGTGTCATTGCTCCAGGTGACCGAGGCACGGCTGCCGTCCTCGGCCACCCACGCGACGATGTCCTCACGGATGGCTTCCGTCACTCCGTGCCTGGGGGTCAGGCGCAGCCTGGTGCCGTCGGGCAGGAGCCCGGCGCCGACGAGGACATGTACGGCGTTCTGGGCACGCGAGCGCTCTTCCAGCTTCTCCGCCGCGGCCTTCGCCTCCGCCCGGACCGGGGTCAGCGTGAACTCCTCCACCTCCGGAGTCGGATAGACCTTGGTGAAGCCGGCCACCAGATGGCCTTCGACCCTCCACAGGCCGACCTGAATGAGGTCGATATCGAGGTTCATTTCCGACAACCAGACCACAGTATGGGTGACCTGTTTGGGAAATCCGGCGGCGATGATCACCTGTCGGGGCCGTTGAAGCAGGTCCGGGCTCCATTCACCGTCGACGTGATCGAGGAGACGCCGCCTGCACGCGTCGAGGTCGATCGTCTTCCCCCTACAGGTCAAGAAGTCCCGGTGAGCCTGAGCCAGAGTCTCGATGTCGAAACGGGAGACCAGCGCGGCATATGTGATCGCCTGAAGGTGTACGTCCCTGTCGGCGGTGCCCCGCTTCAACTCGACCACAACCAGTCGACCCGTGGCATCCAGTCCCAGCACATCCAGCCGGTCCCGGGCCGGAACACCGTCGGTGTCGGCCCATCGATCGAACTCGGCGGTGATCACAAGTACCGCTTCGCCGAGGACTTGCGGATTGTCGATGACCCACTCCTGAAGGTGCCGCCGTTCGAGCAGCCCTTCCGTGGCGAGTTCCGTAGCGGGTACCGGTATCGCCGACGGACCCGAAACCGTGAAGAGATGATCCACTGTGCCCCCTCGAACGCCCGACGGCACCAGCCAGGCGACCAGAGCCTATGACTCGGAAGAGTTCCGGCGCAGTCCAATGGCCGACTCGAACGGCTCCGGGGCCGGTGCCGGAACTCCCTCGGGAACGTTCGAGTCGTCAGCCAGTCCGTAGCCCCGCGACGACCTGCTCTGCCATCTGCCGGGCGGCTCCGATCCGGGGGTCCTCCGGGTGGGCGCCGGGCCCGAGGATCTTCGCGCACACGAAGAGCGTCATCAGCTTGCCGTCCCGGCTCCCGAAGTCGTCCCGCCGCTCACTCCGTACGCGGTCGGCGAGCACCGGGACGGCGAGGGAGGCGGCCCAGAGGGTGGCGGCGTCGAGGCCCCGGGGTCCATTGCCCCAGTCCTCCCAGTCGAAGAGGGAGAAGCCGGGCGCGCTCATATTGGCCCAGTTCAGGTCGGCGTGGGCCGGAACCCATCGTTCAACGGTCGTGTCGATCACCTCGGGGAACACGCCCCGGATCGACTCGCTGACCAGGTCCTGCGTGATCGTGACGGTGTCCGGAGTGGCCACGCGCCTGGTCGTGTTCCGTGCGAGCGCGTCCAGGGAATCCCCGAAGGCCCGCCACCACTCCTCGGACAGGGCAGGCTCCTCGCCCAGTACAGCGGTCCCGATCGGCTCGCCGGGAAGGAGCCCGGTCTCGTCGGCCCGCCACATCACCGGCTCGTCCGCGTCCCGCCAGACCACACACCCCTGCCAGACCGGCTGCGCGACGCCCTTCAGCAGGGCTGCGCTCTCCGTACCGTTCCACCCCTGGTCGGTGATCCTGTCGAGCGGGCGCCGCTCCACCCGTACCCAGGTATCGCGGTCGGTCCGGGCGCCGACGGACCGACGCTTGCGCACCACCGTCCCCGGATCCAAGCGCGTCAGAAGGGAGCGTCCGACGCGATCAAGCAGCTCATCGACCGGCTCGACTCGGAGGTCGACAGCGCGAAGAGGGGAGACCGAGTACGTCATGCGCGGACGGTAACAGCGGGCACGAGCTACGTGGCGTCCACACCGTAGGCTCATTCCAGAGCTTCCAGCGCTGACACCGGCCGTCGCGAGGCTGCACCGCAGCGACACGGGAACGCCCACCGAGATCACACCCGCTGCCCAGAATGTCGCCGCAAAACACTTCAGGACCGGTCTCCCGATGAGGAGAACCGGCCCTGAAGTGACTTTTTCGGCTGTCGGGGTGGCGGGATTTGAACCCACGACCTCTTCGTCCCGAACGAAGCGCGCTGCCAAGCTGCGCCACACCCCGATGTCGCCACTGTCGTGGCGACATCGATTACTTTAGCCCACCCGCGGCCCTGGACGAAATCCGGTTTCGGGGGTGGCTAGGGCCGCTCGACCAGGGTGAGGAGGGTGGCCTCGGGGGGGCAGGCGAAGCGGACCGGGGTGTAGCGGCTGGTGCCGCAGCCCGCCGAGACGTGGAGGTAGGACGTGTGGGAGCCCGAGGTGTGGGTGGAGAGGCCCTTGACGCGGTCCGTGTCGAGGTCGCAGTTGGTGACCAGCGCGCCGTAGAAGGGGATGCAGAGCTGGCCGCCGTGGGTGTGGCCGGCGAGGATCAGGGGGTAGCCGTCGGCGGTGAAGGCGTCGAGGGCGCGCAGGTAGGGGGCGTGGACCACGGCCAGGGAGAGGTCGGCGTCCTGTTCGGGGCCGCCGGTGACCTTCTCGTAGCGGTCGCGCTTGATGTGGGGGTCGTCGAGGCCAGTGAAGGCGATCTCGCCGGTGTCCAGCTTCAGCCGGCCGCGGGTGTTGCTGAGGTCCACCCAGCCCGCCGTGTCGAAGGCGTCACGCAGTTCCTCCCACGGGTTGTGGACCACGCCGACCGCGGGCGCGTTCCCGTTCAGACCGTGGCGGCCCTGGGCCTTCTCCAGCAGGTAGCGGGCCGGGTTGCGGAGTGTGGGGCCGTAGTAGTCGTTCGAGCCGAAGACGTAGACGCCGGGGAACTCCATCAGCGGGCCGAGCGCGTCCAAGACCTCCGGTACGCCCTCCGGGTCCGAGAGGTTGTCACCGGTGTTGACCACGAAGTCGGGGCGCAGCCCGGCCAGGGACTGGAGCCAGGCCCGCTTCTTGCGCTGGCCGCTGACCATGTGGATGTCCGAGACCTGGAGGACCCGCAGGGGGCGCATGCCCTTGGGGAGTACGGGGACGGTCAGTCTCCGGAGGCGGAAGGAGCGGGCCTCGAAGGCCGCGGCGTAGAGGATTCCGGCGGCGCCTGCCGCCGTGACGGCCAGGGGGACTCCGTAGCGTGCGCGCATGGCTCCATCGTCGCAGACCCGGTCCGGTCGGCCGACGGCGGAGTGATCAAGAAGACTTTCGGGGGTTCGCGCGGTGCCGGGGCCGGTGCGGAGCGTGACCGGGGGGGCGAAATGGGTGGGCGGGTGCCGACCGGTACCTGTCACACTCTCCGTATGACCACGCTCAAGGCCAAGCTCCATGACGACCTCACCGCCGCCATCCGGGCGCGTGACGAGCTGCGCTCGGCGACGCTCCGGCTCACTCTCTCCGCCGTCGCCAAGGAGGAGGTCGCGGGCAAGACCGCCCGTGAGCTCTCCGATGACGAGGTGCAGAAGGTGATCGCCCGCGAGGCTAAGAAGCGCCGCGAGGCCGCCGACGCCTTCAGCAAGGGCGGCCGGGCCGAGCAGGCCGAGCGGGAGCTGGCCGAGGGCGAGCTCCTGGACGCCTATCTGCCCCAGCAGCTCGGGGACGACGAGCTGCGCGCCATCGTCGCCGAGGCCGTCGCCGAGGCGAAGGCCGCCGGGGCCGAGGGGCCGCGGGCGATGGGGGCCGTGATGAAGATCGTGAACCCGAAGGTCGCCGGACGGGCCGAGGGCGGCCGGGTGGCCGCCGCGGTGAAGCAGCTGCTGGCAGGGTGAGACCCGGCGCCCTCGGCGACCCCGACGCGTGACGCGGTGACGGCGCCGGGGGGCTGCGGGCGGTAGTGCTGTGACCGGAAAGGTTTGCCGTGGGCCCGCGGCGTTCGGTGCGGTGCGTCGCAAGGCGGAGGTCCACGGCTCGTACTGGACGTACTCGCGTGGTCCGACAACGCGGCGAAGTGCCGTGCCGGGCGTCGCGGGCCGGTGAACCTTTCCGGTCACAGCACTAGCCGAACGCGATCAGCCATATGTACGGGGTGGGGCCCGGGCGATTCAGTCGCCCGGGCCCCACCCCGTATCCGTTGCCGCTACCGGCCGCCGCCCGTCGCGCCGCGGCTCTGGCCTCCGCCGACTACGCCCGGGGCGATCGAGACGCCGGGGATCGGGCCGCCGCCCGCGTCACCCTCCCCGTCGCCTTCGCCGCCGTTGGGGCCGCCGTTCGAGCCGCCGTTGGTGTCACCGTCGGCGCCGCCGAAGTCACCCCAGTTGCCGCCGTTGCCCCAGTTGCCACCGTGGTCGCCGTTGTTGCCGTCGGAGGGGCCGTCGCCGTCCCCTTCGCGGTCACCCTCGCCGTCCCCGGGGCGCTGACCTGGCTCCTCCTTCTTGCCGTCCGGGATGGGGACCCGGTTGAAGGTCGGGGCTTCCTCGCCCGCCAGCGCGCCCGTCATCGCCATCCGCCAGATGGAGCCGGGTACCTCACCGCCGAAGACCTTGGGCTTGTAGCGGCCGCCGATGCTGATGTTGAACATCTTGACCTGCTGGGTGGGGCTGCCGACCCAGACGGCTCCGGCGAGGTTGGGGGTGTAGCCGACGAACCAGGCGTTGCGGCGGCCGTCGGTGGTACCGGTCTTGCCCGCGTTGTCCCGGCCCGAGAGCCCCGCCTTCGAACCCGTACCCGAGTCGGAGACGACCCCGCTGAGCAGGGAGCTGATCGTGTCGGCGGTCTTCACGCTCATCGCCCGGCGGCAGGTGCTCTCCGGGACGTCCAGCTTCCGGCCGTCGGCCGTCCGGATCGACTCGATGGCGACCGGGGTGCAGTACGTACCGCGATTGGCGAAGCCCGCGTACGCGGACGCCATGGTCAGCGGGGACATCCCCTCGGAGCCGAGCGTCATGCCGGACGGGGTGAAGGCGAGGTTCTTGCCGTTGCCGACGATCAGGCCCAGCTTGTCCGTCATCTCCTTCACCGGGCAGAGCCCGATGTCCCCGACCATCTGGACGAAGTAGGTGTTGACCGACTTCTCCATCGCCTCCTTGAGGCTGTACGGGCCGACCTCCGACTCCATCTCGTTCTCGACGGTCGCGTTCTCGTTGTTGACCCACGGCTTGCCGTCGCAGGTCTGGATCGGGCTCGGATAAGGCATCTCGTACGGCGAGGGGTACGACTGCGCCAGCGACGTCCCCTGCTCTATGGCCGCCGCCGCCACGAACGGCTTGAACGTCGACCCGACCGGGAAGCCGTAGTTCGACCCCTCCATCCGCTTGTCGACGGAGTAGTTGATCTGGGTCTCGTTCTTGCCGAAGCCGTACGGCCTGGACTGGCCCATCGCCAGGATCTTGCCGGTCCCCGGCTCGACCATGGTCACCGCCGTGGCGACCTTGTCCCCCTGGTAGACGTACTCCTTGATCGAGTCCTGGGCGGACTCCTGCGCCTTGGGGTCGAGCGTCGTCTTGACGGTGAGCCCGCCGCGGTTCCACAGCTTGGCCCGGTCCTCGCGGGACTTGCCGAAGACCGGGTCGCCGAGGAAGACGTTCCGTACGTAGTCGCAGAAGAAGCCCGCGCCCTGTACGGCGGTGATGCAGCCGTTCTTCGGGGTGCTCACCTCGAGCGATACCGGGGCCGACTTGGCCCGGTCGGCGTCGGCCTGGGTGATGTCCCGGACGTCCGCCATCCGCTGGAGGACGATGTTCCGGCGCTTCTTCGCCTCTTCCGTGTCATTGACCGGGTCGTATCGGCTGGGGGACTGGACGAGCCCGGCGAGCAGCGCCGACTCCTTCAGGTCGAGGTCCTTCGCCGACTTGGAGAAGTAGCGTTTGGCCGCGGCCTCGACGCCGTACGCCTGCTGCCCGAAGAACGTGATGTTGAGGTAGTTCTCCAGGATCTTCTTCTTGCCCAGCTCCTCCTCGACCTGGATCGCGTACTTCAGCTCCTGGATCTTGCGGCCGAGGGTCTGCTGGGTGGCCTGGGCGACCTTGTCGGGGTCGTCGCCCGCCTCCTCCACGAAGACGTTCTTGACGTACTGCTGGGTCAGGGTCGACGCGCCTTCGGCGACCCCGCCGGACTGCGCGTTGCGGTTGAGGGCGCGCAGGACGCCCTTGAGGTCGACCGCCCCGTGCTCGTAGAACCGCGAGTCCTCGATGGCGATGATCGCCTTCTGCATATAGGGGGAGATTTCCGTCAGCGGAACCACGGTCCGGTCGCGTGAGTAGACCGTCGCGATCGTGCCGCCCTCGGCGTCGAGGATCGTGGTCCGCTGGCTCAGCGGCGGCGTCTTCAGATTCGCCGGGATCTCGTCGAATCCCTGGACCGTGCCTTTCGCGGCCAGTCCCAGTGCTCCCGCGGCCGGCAGGGCGATCCCCGCCAGCACGGCTCCGGCGAGCACGCTGACCCCGAGGAACTTGGCGGCTTGCTGGGTCCCTGACAGACCGCCGCCGGAGCGCGTCTTTGGCATGAAGTCAGCCTACGTTCTCATTCGCCGGACACGGGTGCGGACATTGGCCTAAGCTGCTCCCAACTGTCACAGCAGTGCGGTTTTGCATCAAGGCAATCACGCATCATTCCCGGAATTCACCGGAAGTCCGCATCTCCCCTCCTGGCGTGTCCCGTAGTCATCGGGGCCCGACGAAGGGGAAAGTGGAGTCCACCGTTCCATGCTCGGCGGCTCGGCGTGATGCCGGAATTCGCCGTCTATCTGCCTTCTGCGCCATGGATCGACGTAGATGATCTGATGATTGTGTCCCGGTTTGACGGGTTGGGTGGCTATGTTCCTGAGTCACTCCCCTGGGTGACCTGTCGGATACGCATAGTCCGTTCGGGCCATTCGAGATTGGGCCCGCAGGGGGTGTTGCGTCGCGCCCGCCTTCCGTAACGTCCTCAACTGGTAGCGGTGAATATGCCGCTACCGCCGTGGGGGAGCCTCGATTCGGGAGAGGACGGCAGCCGGGATGGGCTGGGTAACCGACTGGAGTGCGCAGGCAGCCTGCCGCACTACCGATCCGGATGAACTGTTCGTACAAGGGGCAGCGCAGAACAGGGCCAAGGCGGTGTGTACCGGATGTCCGGTGCGGACCGAATGTCTGGCCGATGCCCTCGATAATCGCGTGGAGTTCGGCGTGTGGGGAGGAATGACCGAAAGGGAACGGCGTGCGCTATTGCGCAGGCGTCCCACGGTCACCTCCTGGCGCAGACTCCTGGAGACGGCGCGTACGGAGTACGAGCGCGGTACCGGCATGCTGCCGGTCGGGCTCGACGACGACGAGACCTATGCCGCGTTCGCGGCGGTGGGCTAGGCCGTAGCCACGTCGGCAAGGCACCGGAGCCGGTTCCGATCGGACCGACTCCTATGGTGCGTGGGCCGGGCGTGACGTTCTGGTACGGCGGCGCGCCACAGTACGGCGTATGAGCCGTCGCATCCGCGTATACGCGCGGGCGCCGACGGGTCACTACGCCGATGGGCGAGGTGGCGTTTCGGCATGCGCCGAAATCGGCCTCAGATAATGCCTTTAGTGCCCTACCTGCCTTTTTCGATCATTTAACGATCGTTCCGTACCGGCGGCGACGGTGCTGATGGTGGTTCGTCGCCGCCCGCACCGCCGGTCGCCAACTGCTCGCCGATGGCCCGCAGGCCCGACAGATCGTGTACGTCACCGGGGAGTGCCGCCACCTGCGCCACCGCCACCTCGGGATGGAGGGCGGTGAATCGGTCCCGCATGCGCTGCTCACGCGCAAGCACCTGCATCCGTTCGGCATGCAGGCGCAGCAGACCAGCCGTCAGTGCTTCCGTGGTGTGTTCGTGGTGGGCCTCAAGAGGGGTGGAGTGCTCGGGGGAGTGGTCCACGGGCGGGGGTTCGGGAGAGGCGTCCGTGGCCTCACGAACACCAGTCTTCCCTGCCGCATGATCCACAATGCGGGCCGCGGCAAGATTTTCTGAGGATTCCACCAGAGTCTCTTCAGACTCATCCGTCTCATCCGTGTCGGCTGCGTCGGCCATTTCGTCTGTGTCGGCGGTGTCGTCTGTGGCGTAGAGATCCTCCGGCTCCAGCGCCTCGGCCGCCGCGAGGGCGCGCTGGGCCGACAGCCGGTCGGCGCCGCTGACGTGTACCCGGTTGAGGACCAGCCCGGCCAGCGGCATCCGCTCCGCCGCCAGCCGCTCCACGAAGTACGCGGCCTCCCGCAGCGCGTCCCGCTCCGGCGCCGCCACCACCAGGAACGCCGTCCCCGGGGCCTGCAACAGCCGATATGTGGCGTCGGCCCGGGTCCGGAAGCCCCCGAACATGGTGTCCATCGCGGTGACGAAGGTCTGTACGTCCCGCAGCAGCTGACCCCCCAGCAGCTTGCCGAGGGTGCCCGTCATCATCGACATCCCGACATTGAGGAACTTCATCCCCGCCCGGCCGCCGACCTTCGCCGGGGTCACCAGCAGCTTGATCAGCTTCCCGTCCAGAAACGACCCCAGCCGCTTCGGCGCGTCCAGGAAGTCCAGGGCGCTGCGCGACGGCGGGGTGTCGACGACGATCAGATCCCACTCGTCCCTGGCCCGGAGCTGCCCCAGCTTCTCCATCGCCATGTACTCCTGGGTGCCCGCGAAGCCGGCCGACAGGGACTGGTAGAAGGGGTTCTCCAGGATGGCGCGGGCCCGTTCGGGGTCCGCGTGGGCCTCGACGATCTCGTCGAAGGTCCGCTTCATGTCGAGCATCATGGCGTGCAGTTCGCCCGCCGTGCCCGGGCCGCCGTCCGGCGCTATCCCCTTCACCCGGCGCGGGGTGTTGTCGAGGGAGTCGATCCCGAGGGACTGGGCGAGCCGCTTGGCCGGGTCGATCGTGAGGACCACCACCCGGCGGCCCCGTTCGGCGGCCCGGACCCCGAGGGCCGCCGCGGTCGTCGTCTTGCCGACGCCGCCCGAGCCGCAGCAGACGATGATCCGGGTCGCCGGGTCGTCGAGCAGCGGGTCGACATGGAGCGGGGTGGCCGCTGATTCCAGGGTCATGAGCCGGTCCCTTGCCCGGCGCTCGGCCGGTCGTCGTATCCGTCGCGTCCGTCGGGCCCGCCGTTCTGGGCGCGCAGCTCCTTCGACAGCCGGTAGAGCCCGGCGAGGTCGACGCCCTCGCTCAGCAGCGGCAGCTCGTACGAGGGCAGCCTCAGCCGCTCCAGCGCCGCCCGCTGTTCCCGTTCCAGGGCGACCCGGCGGGCATGGTCGGACGCCTGCTCCAGCAGTGGGCCGACCAGGGTGCGGGCCCCGCCGATTCCGGCGGCGGTGAGCGCGGCGGCGATCTCCTTGCGGCGGCCGTGGGCCGCGCTCCGTACCGCGGTCTCGTCCAGGACGTGCGGCCGGACCATATTGACGATCACCCGGCCCACAGGGAGGTCGGCGGCCCGCAGTTCGGCCACTCCGTCCGCGGTCTCCTGGACCGGCATCTCCTCCAGCAGCGTCACCAGGTGCACTGCGGTCTGCGGCGACTTCAGGACCCGCATCACGGCCTGGGCCTGGTTGTATATCGGGCCGAACTTGGCCAGCCCGGCCACCTCGTCGTTGACGTTGAGGAAGCGGGTGATCCGGCCGGTGGGCGGGGCGTCCATGACCACGTAGTCGTAGACGTACGCGCCCTGTTTGGTCCGCCGCCGTACGGCTTCGCACGCCTTGCCGGTGAGCAGGACGTCCCGGACGCCGGGGGCGATCGTGGTGGCGAAGTCGATCGCGCCGATCTTCTTCAGGGCCCGGCCGGCGCTGCCGAGCTTGTAGAACATCTGGAGATAGTCGAGCAGGGCGCGCTCGGCGTCGATCGCCAGGGCGTGGACCTCGCCGCCGCCGGAGGAGACGGCGATCTTCCGTTCCTCGTAGGGCAGCGCCTCGGTCTCGAAGAGCTGGGCGATGCCTTGCCTCCCCTCGACTTCCACGAGGAGTGTCCGCTTTCCCTCGGTCGCGAGGGCGAGCGCGAGGGCGGCGGCGACCGTGGTCTTACCGGTACCGCCTTTGCCGCTGACGACCTGGAGCCTGCTCACGCATTCGAGCCTAACCAGTCGGGGGGCGCCCTACGCACGAGGCGGTGTGCGGGCTGCGTCACGTGCCCCATGGACAGCTGTACGGGTCGGTGTTCGAAGGCGGGCGCCGCGGGGGCTGCCGGGTTCGAAGGCGGGCGGGATCCTGGGCGGTGGTCCGGGCGGATACAGTCGGGCCCATGACCAAGAAGTGGGAATACGCCACCGTGCCCCTCCTCGTGCACGCGACCAAGCAGATCCTCGACACCTGGGGCGAGGACGGGTGGGAGCTCGTCCAGGTCGTGCCCGGCCCGAACCCGGAGCAGCTGGTGGCCTACCTGAAGCGGGAGAAGGCGGCGTGACCACGGCCGGTGCCGGAGTGGTCGAGGCCCGGCTCGCCGAGCTGGGGCTGACCCTGCCGGAGGTCGTACCGCCGATCGCCGCGTACCAGCCCGCCGTCGTCTCGGGCGACTACGTCTACACCGCGGGCCAGCTCCCGATGGTGGCGGGCAAGCTGCCGATCACCGGCAAGGTGGGGGCCGAGGTCACCGCCGAGGAGGCCGAGGAGCTGGCGCGGACCTGCGCGCTCAACGGTCTGGCCGCCGTGAAGTCGGTCATCGGCGATCTGGACCGGATCGCCCGGGTGGTGAAGGTCGTCGGTTTCGTCGCGTCGGCGAGTGACTTCACTGGCCAGCCCGCCGTGATCAACGGCGCCAGCGAACTGCTGGGCGAGGTCCTCGGCGAGAAGGGCGTCCACGCCCGGAGCGCGGTGGGCGTCGCGGTGCTGCCGCTGGACGCGCCGGTCGAGGTCGAGTTCCAGATCGAGCTGGTACGGGAGTAACCGGCGAGCGGGACGGGAGCCGTACGGGACAGCGGACGTACGGCTCGGCTCCCCGGGCTCTCCCTCCCCGGGCCGTCCCTCCGCAGACACACTCTCGGGCCCTTGAGGTCCCAGGGCCCCGAATCCGGTCGATGAGCGGCCGGTGTAGCGGCCATCTTCGTTCCACGTGAAACGGGCCCGGCCCGTCCCGGCCCCTCTCGAACATCCCACCGGTTCCGCATAGCATCCGGCCATGCCCGATGGTCAGTGGTACCCCCCGGAGTGGCCCGACCGGATTCGCGCACTCGCGGCCGGTGAGATCGTCCCCGTCGAGCCGAAGCGGGCGGCGACGGTGATGCTGCTGCGCGACACCCCGGACGGCCCCGCCGTTCATATGCTGCGCCGCCGCGCCTCCATGGCCTTCGCCGGAGGCGCTTACGCCTATCCCGGTGGCGGAGTCGACGCCCGGGATTCCCGGCCGGTCCGCTGGGCCGGGCCCTCGGTCGCCGAATGGGCCGTACGGCTGGGTACGGACGAGGCCACCGCACAGGCCGTGGTGTGTGCCGCCGTCCGGGAGACCTTCGAGGAATCGGGGGTGCTGCTCGCGGGCCGTACCGCCGATACGGTCCTGGGCGCGGTGGGCGGCGACCGTACGGATCCCCCCGCGGCGGCCGGATCCGGCGGACCGGAGGGGGAGCCGGACGACGGCGGCTGGGAGGCCGACCGGCAGGCCCTGGTCGACCGCGAACTCGCCTTCGCCGACTTCCTCGACCGGCGCGGACTGGTGCTGCGCTCCGATCTGCTGGGGGCCTGGGCCCGCTGGATCACCCCGGAGTTCGAGGCCCGCCGCTACGACACCTGGTTCTTCGTCGCCGCGCTCCCGGCCGGGCAGCAGACCCGTAACGCCTCCACCGAGGCGGACCGTACGGTCTGGATCACCCCAGCCGACGCCGCCGCCGGATACGACCGGGGCGAGCTGCTGATGATGCCGCCGACCATCTCGACCCTGCGCGATCTCGTACCGTACGCCGCCTCCGCCGACGCGGTCGCCGCCGCGGCCGGACGGGACCTCGCCCCGGTCCTGGCGAAGGCCCGCTACGAGAACGGTGTGGTCGTACTGAGCTGGCCGGGCCATGAGGAGTTCACCCGGCGCGTTCCGGCGGGAGGACCGCGATGACCGACGCTTCGGCGCTGCCGGGCCGGCCCAGGGGTGAGGTGCTCTCCGGTGCGGCCACCGCCCGGGCCGTGAACGTCCTCGCGCCCAACCCGTCCGCGATGACCCTCGACGGCACCAATACCTGGCTCCTCTCCGAACCCGGCTCCGGGCTCGCCGTGGTCGTCGACCCGGGGCCGCTCGACGAAGGCCATCTCCGGCGGGTGATCGACACCGCCGAGCGGGCGGGGCAGCGGATCGCCCTCACCCTGCTCACCCACGGCCATGCCGACCACGCCGAAGGCGCCGCCCGGTTCGCCGAGCTGACCGGGACGAACGTCCGTGCGCTGGACCCGGCGCTCCGGCTCGGCGACGAGGGGCTCGGCGCGGGCGATGTGATCGATATCGGCGGGCTGGAGCTGCGGGTCGTACCCACGCCCGGACACACCTCCGACTCCCTGTGCTTCCATCTGCCCGCGGACGCCGCCGTGCTGACCGGCGATACCGTGCTGGGCCGGGGGACCACGATGGTGGCCCATCCCGACGGGCGGCTGGGCGACTATCTGGACTCCCTGCGACGGCTGCGGTCCCTCACCGTCGACGACGGCGTACGAACCGTTCTGCCCGGTCACGGGCCCGTCATGGACGATGCCCAGGGCGCGGTCGAGTTCTATCTGGCCCATCGCGCGCACCGGCTCGCCCAGGTCGAGACGGCCGTCGAGAGCGGCCACCGGACGGCCCCGGAGGTGGTGGCGGCGGTCTACGCCGATGTGGACCGGTCCCTGTGGCCCGCCGCGGAACTGTCCGTACGGGCACAGCTGGAGTATCTGCGGGACCACGGGCTGATCTGACCGCGGGGGCGCGTACGGGCGCGTACGGGCCTGCGGCGACGCGTGTCGCCCGTACGACAGGTGCGTGGCGAGTACAGGCGTACAGCCGGCCGTACGGGCGCCTACGGCCCATGGAGTGCCGTTACGGCGCCGGGCGGGCCGGTTTCCACACGTGAAAGGGGCGCCCCGGCCTCCGGGGCGCCCCTTTCACGGCGTTCCCGGGGCCGGGCGGCCCCGGGAACGGACGGGTTCGGGCGGGCTCAGCGGGAGCGCTTCGCCAGCCGCTCGACGTCGAGCAGGATGACCGCTCGGGCCTCCAGCCGCAGCCAGCCGCGCTGGGCGAAGTCCGCCAGTGCCTTGTTCACGGTCTCGCGGGAGGCGCCGACGAGCTGGGCCAGCTCCTCCTGGGTCAGATCGTGGACGACATGGATGCCCTCGTCCGACTGGACGCCGAAGCGGCGCGACAGATCGAGGAGCGCCCGGGCCACCCGGCCCGGCACATCGGAGAAGACCAGGTCGGACATCTGGTCATTGGTCTTGCGCAGTCGGCGGGCGACGGCGCGCAGCAGCGCCGACGCCACCTCGGGCCGGGCGTTCAGCCAGGGCTGGAGGTCGCCGTGGCCCAGGCCCAGCAGTTTCACCTCGGTCAGGGCGGTCGCCGTGGCGGTCCGCGGGCCCGGGTCGAACAGGGACAGCTCGCCGATCAGC
The DNA here is from genome assembly GCF_040641415.1 of Streptomyces sp. NPDC020875. Classification (NCBI taxonomy): domain Bacteria; kingdom Bacillati; phylum Actinomycetota; class Actinomycetes; order Kitasatosporales; family Streptomycetaceae; genus Streptomyces; species Streptomyces sp. NPDC020875. The sequence continues at coordinate 80,430 of NZ_JBFADP010000007.1, forward strand.
TCACCGGGGCCGAGGACGGCGAGCATGTTCTCGCGTCCGTCGGGGGAGGTGCGGTGGAGTTTGACCTTGCCCTCGGTGACCACGTAGAGGCGGTCACCGGGGTCGCCCTCGTGAAAGAGCGCGTCACCCCTGGCGAGCGTCACCTCACTCATCGAGCCGCGCAGCTCCGCCGCCTGCTCGTCATCGAGCGCCGCGAAGAGCGGGGCGCGCCGCAGAACGTCGTCCACGAGTTCTCTCCTTGTCGACCTGCTCAGGGACCGTGGCCCCCATGATGCCGGACCGCACCGTGCCCGTCCGGGGGACACCGCGGGCGGGACGCGTAGGACAGCTTCCCCGCGGCGGACCTGGCAAGTAAATATTCGTGCGATCAATCACAACAAGTTTGACTCACTGGAGCACCTGTTCGTGCTCCAGGGGCCCGATTGGGTCCGGATCACCGTTGGCCGGGGCGTACGGGTGCGGTGGCCCGTAGGCTGGCCGGGTGTCCAATTCGCCGGTGAGAGCGCAGGCCAAGGGGGCCGGAAGAGTGTCCGGAAAGCAAAATTCCGCTATGGGCGAACAAGCTCCCATCGGTACCCGAAATGCCGCAAAGCGGGGCAAGGGGCTGGCGGTGCGGAAGGCCGGGAGCGGCGCGGCGAAGCCCGAATCCCGGCTGGCCATGGTCCGCCGGGCCCGCCGGATCAACCGCGAGCTGGCCGAGGTGTACCCGTACGCCCATCCCGAACTGGACTTCCGCAATCCGTTCGAGCTGCTGGTCGCGACCGTGCTCTCGGCCCAGACCACCGATCTGCGGGTCAACCAGACCACCCCGGCCCTCTTCGCGGCCTATCCGACTCCCGAGGAGCTGGCCGCGGCCGTGCCCGAGGAGTTGGAGGCGATCATCCGCCCCACCGGCTTCTTCCGGGCCAAGGCCCGCTCGCTCCTCGGGCTCTCCGCCGCGCTCCGCGACGACTTCGGCGGTGAGGTCCCCGGCCGCCTCGACGATCTGGTGAAGCTGCCGGGCGTCGGCAGGAAGACCGCCTTCGTTGTCTTGGGCAACGCTTTCGGCGTCCCGGGAATCACCGTCGACACCCACTTCGGGCGGCTCGTCCGGCGCTGGAAGTGGACCGAGCAGGAGGACCCGGAGAAGGTCGAGGCCGAGATCGCCGAGATCTTCCCGAAGTCCGAGTGGACCATGCTCTCCCACCGGGTGATCTTCCACGGCCGCCGGATCTGCCATGCCCGTAAACCGGCCTGCGGCGCCTGCCCGATCGCCCATCTCTGTCCCTCGTACGGCGAGGGCGAGACCGATCCCGAGAAGGCGCGGAAGCTGTTGAAGTACGAGCTGGGAGGCCAGCCGGGCCAGCGGCTCGATCCGCCCGCCGACTACCCCGGAACCCCGGCCCCGCCGCTGGCGACCGCCGGACGCCCCGGCGCGGACGGGCCCGCCGGGGAGACCCGGGCGGCGGGGTGAGCCCGGCGGGGTGTCGCCGGGGCCGGGAACGGGCGGAACGATCGGTCCGCCCGGGCGCGTTGTGAGGAGGGGGACTTCAAGGGGGTATTCATGCGCGCACAGGACACGACGACCAGCGGGGGCGGTGAGGCCGAGGTGCAGGAAGAGGCCGGGGGCGCGTACGGTCGCGGGCGCGCCGGGAGCGGATCCGCCGCCGGGCCCGGCGGACACGTCAAAAGCCGCGTGGGCGGGGGCGACCGTACGAACGGCATGGGCGGCGGCAACGGTGTCAGCGGCGGCAGCGGTGTGACCGGCGTGAGCGGCGTGCATGGGGCGGCCGGTGTGTCTGGTGGAGCCGGAGGAAGTACGGCGGGCGGGGAGGACGGCCGGGGCGGCCCGGTCGCGGTCTCCACGGCCGGGCTGCCCGGCTGGCTCGCCCCCGTCGCCGGGCTGCTCGACACGGTCCAGGGCCGCCAGCTCAGCAGCTTTCTGCCGCCGGCGGGCGGCCGTGGCAGACCCGCCGCCGTCCTCGTCCTCTTCGGCGACGGCGCCGAAGGACCCGAACTGCTGCTGATGGAGCGCGCGGGCGGACTGCGCAGCCATGCCGGACAGCCCTCGTTCCCCGGCGGCGCCCTCGACCCCGAGGACGGCGACCCCGAGACCACGGGACCGCTGCGGGCGGCGTTGCGGGAGGCCGAGGAGGAGACCGGTCTCGAACCCGCCGGAGTCCAGGTCCTCGGCGCCCTGCCCCGGCTCTACATCCCGGTGAGCGGTTTCGTCGTCACCCCCGTCCTCGGCTGGTGGCGGGAACCGAGCCCCGTCGGCGCGGTCGACCTCGCCGAGACGGCCCGGGTCTTCACCGTCCCCGTGGCGGATCTCACGGACCCCGCGAATCGGGCCATAGCGGTTCACCCGAGCGGCCATCAGGGCCCGGCGTTCCTGGTCGAATCCGCCCTGGTCTGGGGTTTCACCGCCGGGGTGATCGACCGGATCCTGCACTTCGCGGGCTGGGAACGGCCGTGGGACCGGACCCGGCGGGTCCCTCTCGACTGGCGGTCATGACAGGCTGAACCCCGCGTTCCCGTATGGCACCCCCCGTACCCCCGGATCCGCCCCTACCGCCGACGACGACCCCACCGCCCCCTATTGACCCCCGGCCCTCCGAGGGCCGCGAACCGCCGGACGGCTGTTCGCGGCGGCCGTACGGCGGGCCGAAGCCGGGATCGCCACCGGCGAACTGCCACCGGCGATCGAACCGCCATCGGCGACCGAAGCGCCGCCGGTGACCCGCGATCCGCGACCGGCGACCAGCGACTAGCGACTGCGAGGCAAATGACGGTGAACGTGCTGGACATCCTGTTGATGATCGCGGCCGTATGGTTCGCGGTCGTCGGCTATCGGCAAGGTTTCGTCGTCGGCGTCCTCTCCGTGATCGGCTTCCTGGGCGGCGGTCTGCTCGCCGTCTACGCCCTCCCCGTGCTCTGGGACGAGCTGACGAACGAATCCGAGGTGTCCACCACCGCGATCGTGGTCTTCGTGGTCGTCGTGATCGTCTGCGCCTCCGTGGGCCAGGCGTTCACCACCCACCTCGGCGGCAAACTGCGCCGCCACATCACCTGGACGCCCGCCCGCGCCCTGGACGCCACGGGCGGCGCGCTGGTCAATGTGGTCGCCATGCTGCTGGTCGCCTGGCTGATCGGCTCGGCGCTCGCGGGGACCACCCTGCCGACCCTCGGCAAGGAGGTCCGCAGCTCGAAGGTGCTGCTCGGGGTCTCCCAGGTGATGCCCGAACAGGCGTCCGTCCTCTTCGACGACTTCTCCGGCGTCCTCGCGCAGAACGGCTTCCCGCAGGTCTTCAGCCCGTTCTCGAACGAGCCCATCAAGGAGGTCAGCCCGCCGGACCCGGCGCTCGTCGGCAGCCCGGTCGTGGCCCGCGCGAAGAAGTCCATCGTCAAGGTCGTCGGCACCGCGAACAGCTGCGGCAAGGTCCTCGAAGGCACCGGCTTCGTCTTCGGCGAGCGGCGGGTGATGACCAACGCCCATGTCGTCGGCGGGGTCGACGAGCCGACCGTGCAGATCGGCGGCGAGGGCAAGCTCTACGACGCCAAGGTCGTCCTTTACGACTGGCGGCGTGACATCGCTGTCCTGGACGTGCCCCGGCTCGGCGCCGAGCCGCTGCGGTTCGCCGATACCGACGCCCGCAGCGGGGACAGCGCGATCGTCGCCGGCTTCCCGGAGAACGGCGGATACGACGTCCGCTCGGCCCGGGTCCGGGGCCGGATCGACGCCGACGGACCCGATATCTACCGCCGCGGCACGGTCCACCGCGATGTCTACTCGCTCTACGCGACGGTCCGCCAGGGCAACTCCGGCGGGCCGCTGCTCACCCCCGAAGGCGAGGTGTACGGCGTCATCTTCGCCCGCTCGCTCGACGACAAGAACACCGGTTACGCGCTGACCGTGGACGAGATCGCGGATGACATCAAGGCCGGTCTGGCGGCCGATCAGCAGGTCGACACGGACGGCTGCGCGCTCTGACGCACGCGGGCCGGGAGTGGGCCCGGAAACGGGCGTGGGCCCGGGCGGGGGTGCGGGAGCGGGCCCCTGGCGTGAGCACAGGTGCCGGTACGGGCAGGCGCGCGGGCAGGCCGAGGGCGTACCGCGCCGCCGCCCGCCCGGGGTGCCGGGTGCCGTAACAGGCCACAGCGGCAGGCCGCGGGGGTCGGCGGAAAGAACCGGTTGACACACCGAGGCGGGTCAGCCGGGGAATACCGCGGGCGTCAGCGGCGGTTCGTCGCTCGCGGGCGGGCCGCGGCTGTCGGCCGCGGAGCCGCCACGAGGATCGGCCGCGGACGTACCGCGGATGTCAGCCGGGGGGATCAGCTGCGGGTATGCCGCAGCCGGGCGGACATCCAGCGGGCCCGGCGCCGCAGGATCCGGGGAATGCCGATGTCGTGTGGGGAGCGGCCGTGTCCCCGGCCCCTTGGGCCATCACTGTCGGGAGAGCCCGGCCCACCGGCCGGGCGACGGTCGCGCGTCACGTCGCCATAGTCGTACGTCCAGCCCATACCGGGACGTCTGCCCGGGGCCCAAGGTCGGTAATCGTGCCCGGGGCGGCCAATTGGCCGCCGTTCGGGGCGCGTAGTCCGCCGTACGCCCCCGGGTCGGCACGGCGCCCCCTGGCGAAAGGTTTCCGCCAGTCCGGTCGGGGGGCCGATCCGGCGCCGGACCAGGGCTTGTTGGTGGGTTACAGAGCTTAGCGGTCCGGTTCCGGGTCCCGCAGCCAGCCGATCAGCTCGGTGGAGAAGGCCACGGGGTCCTCCTCGTGCGGAAAGTGCCCCAGCCCGTCGAAGAGCCGCCAGCGGTACGGCGCTTCCACGTACTGGCCGGAACCCGCCGCACTGCGGGTCCGCATCGCCGGGTCCAGCGACCCGTGCAGATGGAGGGTCGGCACCCGCACCGGCCGCTTCATCCGCCGGTTGAACTGGATGCCGTCCGGCCGGGCCAGCGACCGCACCATCCAGCGGTACGGCTCGATCGAGCAGTGCGCGGTCGACGGGATCAGCATCGCCCTGCGGTAGGTGTCCAGCACGATCTCGTCCGGCGGCTTCGGCCCCGACCAGTCGGTGAGCAACTCGCCCACCAGCGCCGCCTCGTCCGCGACCAGCCGGCGCTCCGGGATCCAGGGGCGCTGGAAGCCCCAGACGTACGAACCGGCGCGGGTCTGCGCGAAGTCGGAGAGCATCGCCGAACGCCACCGCCGGGGGTGCGGCATCGAGCAGACCGCGAGCCTGCGGACCAGCTTCGGCCGCATCACCGCCGCCGTCCACGCCAGATAGCCACCCAGGTCGTGGCCGACCAGCGCCGCGTCCGGCTCGCCGAGCGACCGCACCACACCGGTGATGTCGAGGGCGAGGTTGGCGGGGTCGTAGCCCCGGGGCGTACGGTCGCTGCCGCCCACGCCCCGCAGATCCATCGCCACCGCCCGGAAACCGGCGTCGGCGAGCGCCGGGAGCTGATGCCGCCAGGTCCACCAGAACTGTGGGAATCCGTGCAGCAGCAGTACCAGCGGACCATCGCCCATCTCGGCGATATGGAAGCGGGCACCGTTGGCCGCCACATCGCGGTGGGTCCAGGGACCGTCGACGCGTACGGGGCTGCCGGAACCGGATTCAGGGGCGGTCATGCTCATGAGCGTGCCACACCGGCGGACCCGATGCCGCCCGCACCCGCCACCCGAACGGCGGACAGCACGGGACGGGCCCGGCCGCTTCAGCGTTCGGTGAGCGCCCGCCGGGCCGCCGCCGACAGCTCCGGCACCGGCCCCTTCTCCAGCCGCGGATGCGGCTTGACGTTCTGGAGGACGGCGGCCGTCTGCTTCGCCGAGGCGATCGACTTCTCCGGCGGCTTGACCTTCTTGAACTTGGCGATCGCCAGCAGCGACAGCAGGGCGGCGAGGACGACGTACGCCCCGCCCACGATCAGGAACGACCAGGCCAGGCCGAGCCCCAGATTGTGGATGCCGTACGCCGCCGCGAAGCTGAAGACGGGGAGTGAGAACAGCAGGAACACACCGGCGATGACAAAGGCGATCGCACCGGTGGCGCCGCGCTTCACGTCCTGCCGCAGTTCCGCCTTGGCCAGCGCGATCTCGTCGTGCACCAGCGCCGACATCTCCGCGGTCGCCGATGCGACCAGCTGACCGATACTGCGTTCGGCGCCGCTGCCGGGGTCGCTCATCGCTGCTCCCTCTTGTGCTTCCCGTGTGTGCCGGAGTCCGGTCGGTCCGGAGTCCGTCATCAGATCATGCCGGACCACCGTCGTCAGCGCGCGACGCCCCCGGCTCCCGGTGCGGTGCCGTCGCCCGGCTCCGCCGCCGTACCGGTGTTGGTGTCGGTACGAATGTCGGTACGCGTACCCGGCGCGGGCGCGGCGACACCACCATCGGCGGTCGGGACCGGCCCGGAATCCGGTGCGGGGCCCGGCTCCGAACCGGCGGCCGCGACCCGGGCGAGCCGCCGGTGCTCGGCCGCCTTCCGCTCGTGGATCTCCGCCATCCGCAGGTGGTACTCCGGGTTCTCCAGCTCGTAGACGTCCGGGATGCCGTCCTCGTCCTCGTCGCGCTCCTCGGCCTCGTACAGCGCCCTGTACTTGCGGACCCGCAGCTTCAGCAGTACGGCCGCGAACACGGCGGCGATCAGCGACCCGACCAGTACGGCCGCCTTGACCGAGTCCGTGAGGGCCGGATCGCCCGCGAAGGCGAGTTCGCCGATGAGGAGGGAGACCGTGAAGCCGATGCCCGCGAGGGTGGCGACCGCGAAGACGTCCGGCCAGGCCAGGTCCTCGTTCAGCTCGGCCCTGGTGAAGCGGGCCGCCAGCCATGTGCCGCCGAAGACGCCGAGGGCCTTGCCGAGCACCAGACCGAGGACCACACCCAGGGCCTCCGGCTCGGTGAAGACCTTGCCGACCGCGCCGCCGGAGAGCATCACACCGGCCGAGAACAGGGCGAACAGGGGTACGGCGATACCGGCCGAGACCGGGCGCACCAGATGCTCGATGTGCTCGCCGGGGGAGTGCTCCTCGCCCTCCCGGCGGTGGCAGCGGAGCATCAGACCCATGGCGACACCCGCGATGGTGGCGTGGACGCCGCTGTTGTACATCAGCCCCCAGATCACCAGGGCCAGGGGTACGTAGACGTACCAGCCGCGTACTCCCTTGCGGAGCAGCAGCCAGAAGACGGCGAGGCCGATCGCGGATCCGGCCAGGGCGGCGAAGTCCAGCTCGCTGGTGAAGAAGATCGCGATGATGATGATCGCGAAGAGGTCGTCGACGACGGCGAGGGTGAGCAGGAAGGCGCGCAGGGCCGACGGCAACGAGGTGCCGATGACGGCGAGTACGGCGAGCGCGAAGGCGATGTCCGTGGCGGTCGGGACGGCCCAGCCCTTGGTGGAGCCATCGCCCGCGGTGACGGTGACGAAGTAGACGAGGGCCGGGACCGCCATACCGCAGATCGCGGCGATCACGGGGAGCGCGGCGGCCTTGGGGTCGCGCAGCTCACCGGCGACGAGTTCGCGTTTCAGCTCGATACCGGCGACGAAGAAGAAGATCGCGAGGAGTCCGTCGGCGGCCCAGTGCTGGATCGACAGGTCCAGGCCGAGGGACTCCGGGCCTATGTGGAAGCCGCGTACGGACTCATAGCTGTCGCTCAGGGGCGTATTGGCCCAGATCAGCGCGGCGACGGCGGCCACAAGCAGCAGTACTCCGCCGACGGTCTCGGTCCGCAGGGCGTCCACCACGAAAGTGCGCTCGGGCAGGGAGAGCCGTCCGAGGAACTTACGGGGGGTGGGCGTGGGTGTGGGCGCGGGCATCGGGGCAGACCTCCGGTGGTCGGTCGGGCAGGGCGAAGCACATGCCGACCAGACTTCCCGGCGCACCTGAGGTTTCTTGTCGCGTCCTTGACGCGTTCCTTACTTTACCCAAGGTACGCGAGCTGTGCCCCGGGGTGCGCGAGGGGGGATCCGGCGTCCTCCCACTCTAGGACTTAAGGGAGTTTTCGCACGTCGGACGGGTTGAGCGGATGATTCGGGCGGGGCGGCCGTACGGTCCCATGGCGGTACGCCTCCCAGTGGCTCCCAGGGCTCGCGGCCTCCCGGCGGCAGCCGCGCGGCCCCGCGCGACGTCCGGAACAGGCTGTGTCCCGAACCGAACGGGCGGTGGCCCGCACCCCGGCGAAGGGGTGCGGGCCACCGCCCGTGTCGCGTACGCGAGGCGTCGAAGTCCGGCGCGGCGCCGCTCAGTCCTCGGCGGACGCGCTCGGCAGCTTCGTCTGGATCAGGTCCATCACCGAGGAGTCGGTGAGGGTCGTGACATCGCCGAGCTGACGGTTCTCGGCGACATCCCGGAGCAGCCGGCGCATGATCTTGCCGGAACGGGTCTTCGGCAGCTCCGCGACCGGCAGCACCCGCTTGGGCTTGGCGATCGGGCCCAGGGTCGCGCCGACGTGGTTACGCAGCTCGGCGACCAGGTTCTCGTCCTCGGAGGCCGACCCCCGCAGGATCACGAAGGCCACGATGGCCTGGCCGGTCGTCTCGTCCGCGGCGCCCACGACCGCCGCCTCGGCGACCTTGGGGTGGGAGACCAGGGCCGATTCGACCTCGGTGGTGGAGATGTTGTGACCGGAGACCAGCATCACGTCATCGACCCGGCCGAGCAGCCAGATGTCCCCGTCGTCGTCCTTCTTCGCGCCGTCGCCCGCGAAGTACTTGCCCTCGAACCGGGACCAGTAGGTGTCGATGAAGCGCTGGTCGTCGCCCCAGATGGTGCGGAGCATCGACGGCCACGGCTCGGTGAGCACCAGATAGCCGCCCCCGCCGTTCGGCACCTCGTTCGCCTCGTCGTCGACGACGGTCGCGGAGATTCCGGGCAGCGGGCGCTGCGCTGAGCCGGGCTTGGTCTCGGTGACGCCCGGCAGCGGGGAGATCATCATGGCGCCGGTCTCGGTCTGCCACCAGGTGTCCACGATGGGCGTCTGACCACCGCCGATGTGCTCGCGGTACCAGATCCACGCCTCGGGGTTGATCGGCTCGCCGACCGAGCCGAGCACCCGCAGGCTCGACAGATCGAACTTGGCGGGGATGTCGTCGCCCCACTTCATGAACGTCCGGATCGCGGTCGGCGCGGTGTAGAGGATGGTGACGCCGTACTTCTGGACGATCTCCCAGAACCGGCCCTGGTGCGGGGTGTCGGGCGTGCCTTCGTACATCACCTGCGTCGCGCCGTTGGCCAGCGGGCCGTAGACGATGTACGAGTGGCCGGTGACCCAGCCGATGTCGGCCGTACACCAGTAGACGTCGGTCTCCGGCTTGAGGTCGAAGACGGCGTGGTGGGTGTAGGCCGCCTGGGTGAGGTAGCCGCCGGAGGTGTGCAGGATGCCCTTCGGCTTCCCGGTGGTGCCGGAGGTGTAGAGGATGAAGAGCGGCTGCTCGGCCTCGAACGCCTCGGGCGTGTGCTCGGTGGACTGGCGGTCCACGATGTCGTGCCACCACACGTCGCGGCCCTCGGTGACGGCGGTGTCCTCACCGGTCCGCCGGACCACCAGGACGTGCTCGACCTGCGGGCACTTCTTCACGGCCTCGTCGATGGCGGGCTTGAGCGCGCTCGGCTTGCCCCGGCGGTAGCCGCCGTCGGCGGTGATGACCAGCTTGGCGTCGGCGTCCTGGATCCGGGAGGCCACCGCGTCGGCCGAGAAGCCGCCGAAGACCACGGAGTGCGCCGCGCCGATCCGGGCGCAGGCCAGCATCGCGACTGCGGCCTCGGGGATCATCGGCAGATAGACGGCGACCCGGTCGCCCTTGCCGACGCCCAGCTCGGTCAGGGCGTTGGCGGCCTTGGAGACCTCGTCCTTGAGCTGGGCGTAGGTGATCGCACGGCTGTCGCCGGGCTCGCCCTCGAAGTGGATCGCGACCCGGTCGCCGTGGCCGGCCTCGACATGGCGGTCGACGCAGTTGTACGCCACGTTCAGCTCGCCGTCCGCGAACCACTTGGCGAAGGGCGGATTGCTCCAGTCCAGTGTCTGGGTCGGCTCGGTGGCCCAGGTGAGCCTGCGAGCCTGCTCGGCCCAGAAGCCGAGCCGGTCGGCCTCGGCCTGCGCATAGGCATCGGCCGTGACATTGGCGTCCGCGCTCAGTGCGGCGGGCGGCGCGAACCGCCGCTCCTCACGCAGCAGGTTGGCCAGGCTCTCGTTGCTCACGACATCTCCCTTTCCCAGGGCGTCCTCAGTAGCTGTGTGTCCCGGGCCATAGCTCATCAGCCACGGGCCCGGGTGACAAGAGCCTTCGGATAAATGGTTTAGACCTGTGGGGTCGAGGGGCCGGATTTTGCCCGGCCTTGCAGGGGTCCGCCACCCCCGGCCGGAAACGGCGGGTGCCGGTGGGCGTGTCGGGGCGGGGGTCGGGTCATGGGCCGGAGGGGTACGGGCGGGCTCCGGGGGAGGGGCGGGTGAAGCGGGACGGACCCTCCTCCCCGGGCGGCGGGAAGGAGGGACCGTCACCCTCCTGCACGGACGCGGGACGGCGCCGGTTCAACCCGGCAGCCGACCGGCGTGCCCTGGGTGCCCTGCGTGCCCTGTGCGCCCGTAGAGATCGAGACGGGGCGGTCCGGGCATACGGGGCGTACGGGTCATGCTTTCGCCCATTCCGGTGATTAATGGGGTTAATGCGGCCCGTCATCGACGGCTGCGCGCCGTCGCGGTGTGACTTTGTCGAACCGGTAGAAACCGGTCGTAAAAACACAAAGTCATACGAAAGTGGGTGGGCGGATGAAGGCCGCCACACAGAGGGCCGCCGTCGGCGCGGTGGCCACGGCGCTGATCGCGGGGCTGGCGGGCTGCTCCCTCTCCGGCGACCCGTCCGCGAAGGAGGGCGCGCCCGGCGCGAAGAAGGCGCCCGCGCCCAAGGCCGCGCCACAGCTGATCGGCGACGGCTCGACCGCGTACACCGGAGCCCAGCCGAAGCAGCTCAAGCCGAAGCGGCTGAAGCCCGGTCAGAAGCCGCCGCAGTTCGTGGTCTTCTCCTGGGACGGGGCGGGCGAGGACAGCCAGAAGCTCTTCTCCCACTTCCGGTCCGTGGGCCGGAAGTACGACATGACGATGACGTACTTCCTCAGCGGGGTCTATCTGCTGCCCGAGGAGAAAGCTTCCCTCTATCTGCCGCCTAAGCACGCCGCCGGTCGTTCGGACATCGGTTTCAACGACCTCACGGGAATCAAGGACACCGTGCGCGAACTGCGGGGCGCCTGGCAGGAGGGCAATGAGGTCGGCACCCACTTCAACGGCCACTTCTGCGGGCCCGAGGGCGGCGACAGCTGGTCCGTCGAGGACTGGAAGAGCGAGATCAACCAGGCCAAGTCCTTTGTGAAGAACTGGCGTACGAACTCCGGACTGAAGGACGAGGCGTCTCTCCCCTTCGACTACGAGAAGGAGCTGGTCGGCGGCCGTACGCCCTGTCTCGAAGGCCGGAAGAACTTTGTGAAGGCCGCCAGTGAGCTGGGCTTCCGCTATGACACCAGCGGGATCAACGACCAGATCTGGCCGGAGAAGGAGCTGGGGGTGTGGGATCTGGGGCTCCAGATGGTGCCGTTCCCGGGCCGGGGCTTCGAGACGCTCTCCATGGACTACAACTTCATGGTCAACCAGTCCGGCACGGTCAAGGGCGACCCGGCGCAGCACGACTACTGGGGCGGCCAGATGCGGGACGGGCTCATCCAGGCGTTCGACCGCGCCTACAACGGCAACCGGGCGCCGCTGATCATCGGCAACCACTTCGAGTCGTGGAACGGCGGCACGTATATGCGGGCCATCGAGGACACCATCGCGACCGTCTGTGTGAAGAAGGACGTCGAGTGCGTCTCCTTCAAGCAGCTCGCGGACTGGCTGGACGCCCAGGATCCGAAGGTCCTCGCCGAGCTGCGAACCCTCCCGGTCGGGCAGGCGCCCAAGGCCGGCTGGCCCGCCTTCATGGGCGGGATGAAGGCGGGTCCGGCGGGCAGGCCCGCCGGACCCGGGGCCGACGCGGAGCCCGGGACCGAGGCCCGGGCCGAGGACGCCGACTCCGGTTCGGACGAAGGGGCTGGCTCCGGTTCCGGTTCCGACGAGGGAGCCGGTTCCGGTTCCGGCTCCGGCTCCGACGAGGAAGCCGAAGCCGCGGATTCCGCTTCCGGGGCCGACGGCTCCGGAGCGCCGGAGTCCGGGGCCGGTGGTGTACTCGCGGCCCCGGCTGTCGCCCCGGTGGTCAGGCCAGCAGCGGCGCGCTGACGTCCGCGGGGTTCTCCCCCAGTACGAAGGCGGGGTCGACCTGGGCCGCCAGGTCGGCGCCCGTCTTCGCGTTGCCCCAGCTCTCCGCGTTCCGGAGATGGAAGTGGACCATCTGGCGGGTGTACCGGGCCCAGTCGCGCCGCTCGTAGCTCCCCGCCGCGGTCGTCAGCAGGGTCTCCAGCGCGGCCCGGTTCTCCGGCTCCAGCTGGTCGAACGGCCGGGGGCGGCCCTTCTCCATCGCCCGGACCCAGTCCGAATGGCCGACGGTGACCAGCAGGTCGTCACCGGCCTCGGACCGCAGGAAGTCCAGGTCGTCCTCCCCCTGAACCTTGTTGCCGACCACCTTGAGGGCGACGCCGAAGTCGCGCGCGTACTCCTTGTACTGCCGGTAGACCGATACGCCCTTCCGGGTCGGCTCGGCGACCAGGAACGTCATGTCGAACCGGGTGAACATGCCGGAGGCGAACGAGTCCGAGCCCGCGGTCATATCGACCACGACGTACTCGTCCCGGCCGTCCACGAGATGGTTGAGACAGAGCTCCACCGCGCCGACCTTGGAGTGGTAGCAGGCCACGCCGAGGTCGGATTCGGTGAAGGGGCCCGTCACCATCAGCCGGATCTCGGCGTCGTCCAGCCGGACCGGGCGGGCGCAGGCGTCGTAGACCGGGTTCTGCTCCTGGACGCGCAGCAGCCGTGAGCCCTCACCCGGAGGGGTGGTCTTGATCATGGTGGCGGCGGAGGCGATCCGGGGGTTCGTACCCCGGAGGTAGTCCTTGATCAGCGGCAGCCGGGCGCCCATGGCGGGCAGCGCCGCGGCCTCCGCCTCGTCGAGTCCGAGGGCCGTCCCCAGATGCTGGTTGATATCGGCGTCCACCGCGACGACGGGAGCCCCGCCCGCGGCCAGTTGCCGGATGAAGAGCGAGGACAGCGTCGTCTTTCCGCTGCCGCCCTTCCCTACGAAAGCGATCTTCATGTTCACCTAGGGTAGTGCTGAGGTCGCCCCCTGTTGTCAAGCCAGGTGAAGAAGACCACTCCAAGGGGGGACGTACGCCGGGGGCGCGTAGCCTCCCCTCTATGAGGACGAACGCCACGCCCGCCCCCTCGACCGATCCGCTCGCGGCCCTCGGCGCGCTGCCGGGCGTCCCGGAGGCCGTGGCCTCCGTGCGCAAGGCGGTCGACCGGGCCTACGGGCACCGGATCATGCGGCGGCGCGCCATCGAGGTGACGGCGGAGGCCGCGCTCCGCGGCGCCCGGGGTTCGGCGGCGCTCTCCGGCGCCGACTGGGCGCTGGAGGAGGTCCGGCGGCGGACCGACTTCGGGGCGGACCCCGAGGCCAGGACGGTCGGCGCGGCGCTGCGGCTCTCCGCGGAGGCGGGCCAACTGCTCTCCGTCTGGGGGCAGTCGCCGCTGCGGGTCCTGGCCCGGCTGCATCTGGTCGCCGCCGGGGGCACGGCGGACGGCGACACCGTGGGCAGGCCGCGGCTGGCGGGCGAGCGGGCCGATGAGCCGCTGGTACGGGCTCCGCTGCCGGACGCCGCCGAGGTGAACGGCCGGCTGGAGGGGCTGGCCGGGCTGATCGTGGCGGGCGGTTCGGCTCCGGCGCTGGTGAACGCGGCCGTGGTGCACGGGGAGCTGATGGCGCTGCGTCCCTTCGGTTCGTACAACGGGCTGGTGGCCCGGACGGCGGAGCGGATCGTGCTGATCGGCAGCGGACTGGATCCGAAGGCGATCTGTCCGGCGGAGGTCGGCCACGCGGAGCTGGGTCGGGACGCCTACGCGACGGCGCTGGAGGGCTATCTCTCCGGGACCCCGGACGGGCTGGGCGCCTGGATCGCCCACTGCGGACGGGCGGTCGAACTGGGTGTGCGCGAGTCGACCGCCGTCTGCGAGGCGCTCCAGCGCGGCGCGGCCTGACGGCGGGTCGAAGGGCGCCGAGGGCTCGCCGGGAGACGGTGGCGGACTGGCGGGGAGTCCGGTCGTCCGGACCGGTCCCGGGCTGACCGGGACGGGCGCGGGCGGCCGGGACGGGCGCGGCGCCGGAAAAGGGTTGCGGCGGTACCGGATCGGTACCGCCGCTGGCATGTCCGCCGGGTTACCAAGCGTCCTCGATGATGTGCCCATCAGGCGGGGAACTTCTGCCCTTCGCCTGGTGCGGCTGGCCCGTATTCGACGGGTCGACGTCGCGTGGGTGCCCGATTTTCATGCTCGGTCCGTGGGGCCTTTATGCGTTCTGTTAGGTGATCCTTTCGGATGTCCTTGGTCTCGCGGGCCGTTGAATCCTTTGTACTCCAGGGTGATGGGAAGCGGAACCCCTGGCCGCACTTCTTTACTTTTGACTTCAAATACGGAGGAAACGGTCAGGGGTGCCGGTGGCTCGGGCGGCGGCCCGGACGGCGGCGGCGCCGGGGCCCGAGAGCAGTGCCGTACGGGCCGCGCTCCGGCGGCGGCTGGCGTACCAGACGAGTCCGGCGGTCGCCGCCGCCGCGCCCACCGCCGCCGCGGCCACCAGTGCGGGGCGGGTCGGCATCGACAGGGCGGGCAGCCGCTGCTTCAGCCGTACCGGCCGGTTGAAGACCAGAATCGGCCACTCCCGGGCCATGGCCTCCCGGCGGAGGGACCGGCCGGGATTGACCGCGTACGGATGACCGACGGCCTCCAGCATCGGAAGGTCGGTAACGGAATCGCTGTAGGCATAGCAGCGCGAGAGGTCGTATCCCTCGGACTCCGCCAGTTCCCGGATGGCTTCCGCTTTTGTCGGCCCGTAGGCGTAGTACTCCACTTCGCCGGTGAAGCAGCCGTCGTCGCCGACGGCCATCCGGGTGGCGACGACCCGGTCGGCGCCGAGCAGCTCGCCGATGGGCTCGACGACCTCGGCGCCGGAGGTGGAGACGATGACGACATCGCGTCCGGCGGTGTGGTGCTCCTCGATGAGGGAGGCGGCTTCGTCATAGATGATCGGGTCGATCAGCTCATGAAGGGTCTCGGCGACGAGTTCCTTCACCTGCTGGACGTTCCAGCCCTTGCAGAGGGCGGAGAGATACTCGCGCATCCGCTCCATCTGGTCGTGGTCGGCGCCGCCCGCGAGAAAAACGAACTGGGCATACGCGGTCCGCAGTACGGCCCGGCGGTTGATCAGGCCGCCGTGGTAGAAGGACTTGCTGAAGGTCAGCGTCGAAGACTTCGCAATGACCGTCTTGTCCAGGTCGAAGAACGCGGCTGTGCGGGGCAAGGAGTGGTTTTCCACGCCCTGAGCATAGGTGGCCTCCATTCGGCGTACCGTCGGGCGTGTGGGTTTGCCTGAGAAGGCTCTCGGGTACACCATGGAAGTCACGGATCGTTCGCGACCGTGCTAACCCGGTCCGGCTCCTCCCCCCCCGAGTCGGCCGGAGAGGCGACCCCCGCTCTCCCCCCCGGCGGGGGTCGTCGCATGTCCGGACGGGTTTTCCCGCCACGGAAAGATCCACCGCCTCGATCCCCCTCTCTCGCCCCCTGCGGCGGCGGGCTCCCGGGACCACTCTGCATCGTCACTGTGCGTGATGGAAGAGGTGCGGAGGAGGAGTCACCGGTATGGGCGACCGAGTTATTCACAAGTGGTGAGTTGTCCACAGTTTTTCAGCAAGATCCACACGTTTTTCCGGTCTGCCGGACCGTGATTCCACCCGCGTAGTTCGCGGCTTCAGGAATCACCGATCCCGTATCGCTGCGGGATCTCGGCAATCAAGGGGGAAGATCGTGGCCGGATCTCATACATCGCATCGGCGGCCGGCCGCCGA
Organism: Streptomyces sp. NPDC020875; assembly: GCF_040641415.1. Taxonomy (NCBI): domain Bacteria; kingdom Bacillati; phylum Actinomycetota; class Actinomycetes; order Kitasatosporales; family Streptomycetaceae; genus Streptomyces; species Streptomyces sp. NPDC020875. The sequence goes on from NZ_JBFADP010000007.1 coordinate 96,445, forward strand.
AGGACGCGGGCCGGGTCCTCTGATCCTCACCGAGGACGGGGAACTGCTCGACGATCTGCTGCGGCTGTGCGCCGCCGCCGGGGCCGAGCCCGAGGTGCACCACCGTACGCCGGAGCGCGGCGGGGGCTGGGAGGACGCCCCGCTGGTGCTCGTCGGGGCGGACGCGGCGGCCCGCTGCCGGGGCGTGGCGCGCCGGAGCGGAGTGCTGCTCGTGGTCAGGGACCACGGCGACGGCGCCGGGGACGCCGGGTTCGACGACCCCTCCGTCTGGCGGCGGGCGGTGGAGATCGGAGCCGACTCCGTCCTGCGGCTGCCGGACGCGGAGAGCTGGCTGGTCGGGCGGATCGCCGATGTCGTGGAGGGCGCCGGGCGGCAGGCGCTCACGGTCGGGGTCGTCGGCGGCCGGGGCGGCGCCGGGGCCTCCACCCTGGCCTGTGCGCTCGCGGTCCGCGCGGCCAGGGCCGGGGAGCGTGCCGTGCTGGTCGACGGCGATCCGCTCGGCGGCGGGATCGACGTCCTCCTCGGCGGCGAGCGGGCCGAGGGCCTGCGCTGGCCCGACTTCGTCGACTCCAAGGGCCGGGTCGCCGGTGGCGCGCTGGAGGAGTCCCTGCCCGAACTGCACGGACTGCGGGTGCTCAGCTGGGACCGGGGCGAGTCCGTCGCCGTACCGCCGGAGGCCATGCGGAGCGTCCTCGCCGCGGCCAGGCGGCGCGGCGGCGCCGTCGTGGTCGATCTGCCGCGCCGGTTCGACGACGGCACGGCCGAGGCCCTCGCCCAGCTGGATATCGGACTGCTGGTCGTCCCCGGCGAACCGCGGGCCGTCGCCGCGGCCGGCCGGGTGGCGGCGGCCGTCGGACCGGCCCTGAGGGATCTGCGGATCGTCGCCCGCGGGCCGTACGCCGCCGGGCTCGACGAGGAGTGGATCGCCGCCGCCCTCGGGCTGCCGCTCGCCGGTGAGCTGCCGGGGGAGCCCGGCCCGCCGCCGGGCGGGGAGGCGTCCGTGCCGCCCGGCGGCACGGACGGGCCGCTGGCCCGGTTCTGTACGGCCTTCTGGGACCGCGCTCTCGCCGGGGAGGTGACCGGATGAGCTCCGGACTGCTGGACGCGGTGCGGCAGCGCCTCGCCGAGAGCGGCGCCGACCCCACCCCGGCCCGGGTGGCCGCCGCCCTGCGGGCCCAGGGCGCCCTCCTGGGCGACGCGGAGATCCTCGGCGGGACGGAATCCCTCCGGTGCGAGCTGGTGGGCACCGGACCGCTGGAGCCGCTGCTGGCGGACCCGGCCGTGACGGACGTACTGGTGTCGGCGCCCGACCGGGTCTGGATCGACCGGGGCCGGGGGCTCGAACGGACCGGGGTCACGTTCACGGACGCGGCGTCCGTACGGCGGCTGGCCCAGCGCCTCGCCGCCGTCGCGGGCCGCCGCCTGGACGACGCCCGCCCCTGGGTCGACGCCAGGCTGCCGGACGGGACCCGGCTGCACGCGGTGATCCCGCCGGTCGCCGTCGGCTCGACCTGTCTGTCGCTGCGGGTGGCGCGCCCCCGGGCCTTCTCCCTGACGGAGCTGACGGCCGCGGGCACGGTACCGCCCGGCGGCGACCGGATCCTCCGGGCCGTGCTCGACGCCCGGCTCTCGTTCCTGATCAGCGGGGGTACGGGAACGGGCAAGACCACCCTGCTGTCGACCCTGCTCGGGCTGGTCGGCGACCGGGAGCGGATCGTCCTCGCCGAGGACTCGTCGGAGCTGCGGCCCGACCACCCGCATGTGGTGCGCCTCGAATCCCGGCCCGCCAACCAGGAGGGCGCGGGCACGGTCACCCTGCGGGATCTGGTCCGGCAGGCGCTGCGGATGCGCCCCGACCGGCTCGTCGTGGGAGAGGTGCGGGGCGCCGAGGTGACGGACCTCCTCGCCGCCTTGAACACCGGTCACGAGGGCGGCTGCGGAACGGTCCACGCGAACGCCGCGGCCGATGTGCCCGCCCGTCTCGAAGCCCTCGCCGCCACCGCCGGACTCGACCGGGCCGCCCTCCACAGCCAGCTGGCCGCCGCCCTCGACGCGGTGATCCATCTGGACCGGGGGCCCGGCGGGCACCGGCGGATCGCCGAGATCCACGTCCTGACGCGGGACGAGGCCGGTCTGGTGACCACGGTCCCGGCGCTGCGCCGGGGCGAGGGCCGCTTCACCCACGGGCGGGGCTGGCCGAGGCTGCGGGCGCTGATCGGGGGCGCGTCATGAGCCTGTTCGGGCCGCTGCACGCGGCGGTGCTGTGCGCGGTGGCGGCGGCGCTGCTGCTGGCCGGCGGCCGGACGGAGGCGGCGCGGCGGGCCCGGCCGGTCCTCGCGGGCGGCGGCGCGCCGCCGGAACCGGCCCCGCCGCCGTGGCGGGCGGTCCGGGCCGGGCTGCGGGGCCGTCCCGAGTGGCTCTGCCTGCCGGTGGGGCTCGCGGTCGCCGTAGCGGGCGATTCGGTGCTGCCGCTGCTCGCCGGGGCGCTGGCGGTGCCCCTGGTCCGGCGGGGGCTGCGGGCCCGGGCGCGGCGCCGGGCCGAGGCCCGGCGGGCGGAGGCGGTGATCGCCCTCTGCGGTTCGGTCGCGGCCGAGTTGAGAGCCGGTCTCCAGCCCGGCCCGGCGCTGGTCGCCGCCGGGACCGGGCGGGCGCTGGGGGACGCGGAGCCCGCGGTCGTCGCGGCGGCCCGGTTCGGCGGGGACGTGCCCCGCGCCCTGCGGGACGCGGCCGGGGAGCCGGGCGCCGAGGGCCTGGCCGGGCTGGCCGCCTGCTGGAGCGTGGCCGTCGGCAGCGGAGCCGGTCTCGCGGCCGGTCTCGACCGGCTGGAAGCCGCTCTGCGGGCCGAACGCGACCAGCGTGAGGACCTGGACGCCCAACTGGCCGGAGCGCGCTCCACGATCGTTCTCCTGGCTCTGCTGCCCGTGCTGGCCCTGGGTCTGGGGACGGCTCTGGGCGCCGAGCCGCTGCGAGTGCTGCTGCACACCCCCGCGGGGCTGCTGTGCCTGCTGGTCGGGGCCGTTCTGGAGGCCGCCGGGCTCTGGTGGTCCGCGCGGATCGTCCGCCGGGGCGGTGCCCGGTGAGCGGCGCGGGGGTCCCGGCGTCTGTGGCGCTGCTGTCGCTCTCGGCCGTCGTCCCGGTCGTCCTCGCCGCCCGCCGGGAGCGCCGGGCCCGGGTACGGGCCGAGCGGCTGCTGGGCCGCGAGCGGCCCCGGTCCGGATGGCGGCGGTTCGCGCACCGGACCCCGTCCGGCGGCTGGGGACCGTCGCTGGGCGTGCTCGGCGCACTGACCGGTGGATACGCCCTGGTCGGCGGAGCGGCCGGGATCCTCGCCGGAGCGGTCGCGGCCGGTGCCTGGTATCTGTGGCGGCGTCACCGAGGGCCCGGCGGCCGGGCGGAGGACGACCCGGCGGTACGACAGCTCCCGCTGGCGGCCGATCTCCTCGCGGCCTGCGTGGCCGCCGGGGCCGGGCCCCGCGAGGCGGCCGGGGCCGTCGGGGAGTCCCTGGGCGGCCCGCTCGGGGCACGGCTGTCCCGTACCGCGGCCGAACTGCGCCTCGGCGGCGAACCGGCCGGGGCGTGGGGCGGACTCGCCCGGATACCGGGGGCCGGGGAGCTGGCCCGCTGCCTGGAACGGGCCGATGCCACCGGCGCGCCCGCCGCCGGGCCCGTCGCCCGGCAGGCCCACCGGCTGCGCGCCGAACGGGCCCGGTCGGCGGCGGCCCGGGCCCGCCGGGCCCAGGTCCTGGTGACCGCGCCCGTGGGGCTCTGCTTTCTGCCCGCGTTCCTCGCCGTCGGGGTGGGGCCCGTCGTCATCGGTCTGGCGGCCGGGCTGCTGAACCGCCCCTGAGCCGGGCGCGCCCGAAACGCCCGTGCACACCTGTGAACAGTTCGAAAAATCAGAACATTCGGAACAGTCAGGAGATTTCGATGAAGTACGTCGCCCGTCTCGGCCAGGTCCTGTCCCGGTTCCCGTTCCGCCCGCCGATCCGGGCCTCACGGCTCGCGGCGGCGGGCGGGGACCGGGGGATGACCACGGCGGAGTACGCCATGGGAACGGTCGCCGCCTGCGGGCTCGCGGCGGTCCTCTACCGGGTCCTCACCGGGGACGGTGTCGCCCGGCGGCTGGAGTCACTGATCGGCGAGGCACTCAATGCGCCGTTCTGAACCGGGCCCGCCCGGCGGAAGCGGTCCGCCGGGGCCGGTCCCCCGCAGGCCGGGACGGTGGCTCGGCCCCGGGGCCGCCGGGCGGGACCGGGGGGCGGTGACGGCGGAGGCGGCTGTCGTCGTCCCGGCTCTCGTCGCCCTGGTGGCGGCCCTGTTGTGGGCGCTGATGACCGCGGTGGCCCAGATCCGGTGCGTGGACGCCGCGTACGCGGGGGCACGGGCCGCCGCCAGGTCCGAGTCCCGGGCCGAGGTACTCGCCGCGGTCCGCGAGTCGGCGCCCGGAGGCGCGCGGATCGACGTGTACCGGGCGGGTGACTACTGGCGCGTCCGGGTGGAGTCGCCGTCACCGGGCCCCGGGCGGCTGACGTTCACGGTCCGCGCGGAGGCGGCGGCCCGTGCCGAGGACCCCGGGCCCGGTGGGGCGGGGGAGACGGAGGCGCCATGAGGTGGCGGAAACCATCGCTGACAAGGCCGCAGACAAGGCCGTGGGCACGGCTGCGGATACGGCGGGACGACGGCTCGGCGACGATCTGGGCGGCGCTCACGGCGACCGTGCTCTGTGCCCTGTTCGCCGTGGTGCTGGCCCTGGGACAGGTGGTGACGGCCCGGCACCGGGCCGCCGCGGCGGCCGACCTGGCGGCCCTCGCCGCCGCGGCCCACGCACTCCGGGGCGAATCGGCGGCCTGTGCCCGGGCCGCCGAGACCGCCCGGGCGCAGGGGGCGCGGTTGCTGCGGTGCGCGGTACGGGGCGAGATCGCCGATGTACGTACCTCGGCCCGTGCGGGTCCCTTCGCGCCCACGGCCCTCGCCCGCGCGGGTCCGGTGCCGCCGACACCCCGGCGGTGAGACGGGAAGGCGCGGCCCGGTGCCGGAGCGCCGGGGCCGTAACACCGTCGGCTCCCGGGCCGGGCGCGGGCCGGGGCACTGCCGTCGGCGGTCGGCGAACCCACCCCGGACCCCCACCGGGACGCCCGCCCGGCGGTGATCCGGGGCCGACGGCTCCGGCCCGTCGGCGGGCGGCGGGGTCAGGCGGGGGCGGTGGAGAGGAGTTCGGTCAGCAGCCGGATCGCGGCGCGCTTGTCGAGGGGGTCGTTGCCGTTGCCGCACTTGGGCGACTGGATACAGGACGGGCAGCCGGATTCGCATTCGCAGGACGCGATCGCCTCACGGGTCGCCGCCAGCCAGGCGTGGGCCGTGTGGAAGGCGCGCTCCGCGAAGCCCGCCCCGCCGGGGTGGCCGTCGTAGACGAAGACCGTGGGGAGGAGGGTGTCGGGGTGGAGCGGTACGGAGACCCCGCCGATGTCCCAGCGGTCGCAGGTGGCGTAGAGCGGCAGCATGCCGATCGCGGCGTGCTCGGCCGCGTGCAGGGCGCCCCCGAGCTGCTCCGGGGCGATCCGGGCGGCGTCCAGCTGGCCGTCGGTGACGGTCCACCAGACGGCCCGGGTGCGCAGGGTGCGCGGCGGCAGATCGAGTTTGGTCTCGCCGAGCACCTCACCGGTGATCAGTTTGCGGCGCAGGAAGGAGACGACCTGGTTGGTGACCTCGACGGAGCCGAAGCACAGCCGTCCCTCGCCCCAGGGGACCTCGGTATCGGTGGAGAGGACGGAGACGGAGGTGGTGTCGCGGGCGGTGGTGGAGTACGGCGGTACGGCCTCCTCGACGAGGGCGACCGAGTCCGTCAGATCGAGCCGCCGGACGAGATACGTACGGCCCTGGTGGAGATGGACGGCGCCCTCGTGGACGGAGGTGTGGGCGGCCGACTCGTCGACGGTGCCCAGGAGACGGCCCGTGCCCTCCTCGACGATCTGTACGGGGCGCCCGCCACCGCCCCGGATGTCGGTGAGGTCGGCGGCCCGCTCGCGCCGGGTCCAGTGCCACCCCGACGCCCGGCGGCGCAGCAGCTTCGCGGCCTCCAGCTGCGGCATCAGATCCGCCGCCGCCGGGCCGAAGAGGGGCAGATCGGCTTCCGTGAGCGGGAGTTCGGCCGCGGCGGCGCACAGATGGGGGGTGAGGACGTACGGATTGTCGGGGTCGAGGACCGTGGACTCCACGGGCCGCTCGAACAGCGCCTCCGGGTGGTGGACGAGAAAGGTGTCCAGCGGGTCGTCGCGGGCGATGAGGACCGCCAGCGCCCCCTGGCCGCCGCGCCCGGCCCGGCCCGCCTGCTGCCACAGGGACGCCCGGGTGCCGGGATATCCGGCGATCAGGACCGCGTCGAGGCCGGAGACGTCCACGCCCAGCTCCAGGGCCGTGGTGGCGGCGAGACCGAGGAGTTCACCGGAGTGCAGGGCGCGTTCCAGGGCCCGGCGTTCCTCGGGGAGATAGCCGCCCCGGTAGGCGGCGACCCGCCGGGGCAGCGAGCCGTCGACCTCGGCGAGCCGCTCCTTGCTGATCACCGAGATCAGTTCGGCGCCCCGCCGGGAGCGCACGAAGGCGACCGTACGGACGCCCTGCACGGTCAGATCGGTCAGCAGGTCGGCGGTCTCGGCGGTCGCGGTTCGCCGGACGGGCGCGCCCTTCTCGCCGTGCAGCTCGGTCAGCGGCGGCTCCCAGAGGGCGAAGACCAGTTCGCCCCGGGGGGAGCCGTCGTCGGCGACCTCGCGGACGGGCAGCCCGGTGAGCCGTCCGGCGGCGACCGCCGGCTCGGCGGCGGTCGCCGAGGCGAGCAGGAAGACCGGATCGGCGCCGTACCGGGCGCATATCCGCCGCAGCCGCCGCAGTACCTGGGCGACATGCGATCCGAAGACGCCCCGATAGGTGTGGCACTCGTCGATCACCACATAGCGCAGCGCGCGCAGAAAGGAGGACCAGCGGGGATGGGACGGCAGTACGCCCCGGTGCAGCATGTCGGGGTTGGTGAGGACGTATGTGGCGTACTGGCGTACCCACTCGCGTTCCTCGACCGGGGTGTCGCCGTCGTACACGGCGGGCCGGACCCGGTGGCCCAGTGGGGCCGCGATCTCCTTCACGGCCCGGCACTGGTCGGCGGCGAGCGCCTTCGTGGGCGCCAGGTAGAGCGCCGTGGCGCCCCGCCCGTTGGGGGCCTCGGAGCCGTCCAGGAGCGTACTGAGCACGGGCGCGAGATAGGCCAGCGACTTGCCGGACGCGGTTCCGGTGGCGATCACCACGGACTCGCCGTCGAGCGCGTACTCGGCCGCCTCCGCCTGATGGGTCCACGGATGTTCGATTCCGGCCCGCTGGATCGCGTCGATCACTTCCGGCCGGATGCGGTCGGGCCAGACGGCATGACGGCCGGGTCGCGGGGGCAGGTGCTCCGTATGAGTGATGCGCGCGGCCCGGTTCGCCCCCGACGCGAGCCGGTCGAGGACGGCTCGGGGGGAGGGGCGGGCATCCCCGCTCTCGGGTGGTCGTCTGGGACGGAGATTCTTGGCCATCGGCACCGAGTGTGTCACTGGCGTGACGGACAATGGTCCCAAGGCGTCGTGCATGGTTGCAGGTAAGTGATTGAATGCCATCGCGGCTGGCGACCGTCCCCCGGCTCCGCCGGGGAGACCTGAATGGGGGCGGACGCTCGATAGCAAGGTGCTGGAGGATCCGTGGACCTGTCCCTGTCGACTCGCGTTGTGCCCGGTCCGAACGGCGACCGTACGGTCGTCGAGGTCGGTGGCGAGATTGATGTGTATACCGCGCCCAAGCTGCGCGAGCAGTTGGTCGAGTTGGTGAACGACGGCAGTTATCACCTGGTCGTCGACATGGAGGGCGTGGACTTCCTCGACTCCACCGGGCTGGGGGTGCTGGTGGGTGGCCTGAAGCGCGTGCGCGCGCATGAGGGGTCGCTGCGTCTGGTCTGCAACCAGGAGCGCATTCTCAAGATCTTCCGGATCACCGGTCTCACCAAGGTGTTCCCGATTCACACCACGGTCGACGAGGCCGTCGCCGCGCCTGACTAGGTCGCGGATCGGGCCGTTCCGTTCGTTCCCCGTTGGCTGTACGGCCGGGGTGCGGGCTGTTCGGGTGCCCCGTGTCGCCGAATGGCGCCGCGGGGTGGTCCGTGGTGCCCGCTTTCGGACCGTGATGGTCCGGGGCGGGGTCCTCGGAGGCAGGGTCCGCACAGCCGCGGCCCCGGTCTTGGTCTCGGCTCCGGCCTGCGGCTCGGGTTCGGTTCGCTCGGCCGGGGAGGTCCGCCGGGGTCCGTCCGGGCTCCGTTCGGCCGGTTCGGTCCGTTCCGACGGGCCGGAGTGGTTCCGGGGGCGGCGTCCGGCCGCCGGGGGCCCGGAAGGGAACCTGAAGAGAATCAGCAGAACCGGCAGTATTCAGGAGGAATCGGGCCGCCGGCCCGGTGCCCCCGAACGCACGCCCGTACGTCCGAGGGGGATCGCATGACCACCGTCGAACTTCGATTCAGCGCCCAGCCCGAGCACGTCAGGACCGCCCGGTTGGTGGCCGCTGCCGTGGCGCGCCGCGCCGGGGTCGACGAGGCGGTGCTCGACGAGGTCAGACTCGCCGTCGGCGAGGCGTGCAGCCGGGCCGTCGGGCGGCATCGCACCCATGGCATCGACTCGCCCGTGAAGGTCGTTCTGACCGAGGAGGACAAGACGTTCTCCATCGAGGTCGGGGACGAGGTGCCCGCGCCGGGTGGCGACGGCGCCGCCGGTTCGGCGGCCGACCGCTCCGCCGGTCCGGGTGACGAACCCGTGGACGGCGAGGACGATATGGGCCTCGCCGTGATCAGCGGACTGGTGGACGACATGGAGGTCTCCACCACCGAGACCGGTGGTGTGATCCGGATGAGCTGGCCGACGGCTCCGGTTTCCCTGAACCCGTAAGCCTCGCCCGCCTCACCCGCCCCGTCCGCGATTTCCGTCGCTCTCGTACCGTCGGGCTCACCCGTCCCGGCTGTATCGCGTTCATACCGCCGAGCCGGGTCCGTCCCGGTCCGTGGAGCCACCGGGGTGCGATGAGTTCCGAGCAATAATCCCGCCGGAACCGGAAGGTTCTCCGGCCGGATCGCACCGGCCCGCCGACAGCCGGGTCGGCGGCCCCGGAAGGCGATAGTCCACGGCCGCCCCGCCCGGGTGCCGCCGGGAGACCGGCGGCTGTCCGGGCCGGGCCCAGAGGGGCCCCGTAACGCCGCCCGCCGGGCCCGATCGAGCCCGGCCGGGCCGGCGGACCCCCTGTGAGCAGCGCTTTCCGCGCGTATTTCGGAAATCCACCGACGAGCCACCGGCGAACCGCCGATCATCCGCCGTCCGTCGGCGGATCATCCACGCCGCGCCCGGCGATCATTTCCGGGGCCATTTTTCTCGCCGTCACCCGCTTCGGCGATCAAGACCCAATGGCTTCACCCCATTACTTCTTTCGGGTGTATTTACAGAGTTCGATCATTTGCCGAGGGGCGCAAAGGTCACTTTGCATTTGTCGCACTCTGTTTTGATCAGGTTCCGCTCCCTACAATCCGTCCACATCTTGAGCTCTGAATGACGTCAAGGAGGACGAATGGCGGGCCTCTTCCACCAGAACCACCGGGAAATGATCGATCACTCCACCTCCCTCTCGGCCGCGGTGCTCACCGACGACAACCGGGTGATCGTCGTCGTCATCGCCTTGGTCGCCCTGGCTGCGCTGGTCGTGGCCCAGGTGCTGGTCCGCCAGGTGCTGGCGGCCGGCGAGGGCACCGACTCCATGAAAAAGATCGCGGGCGCGGTACAGGAAGGCGCGAATGCCTATCTCGCCCGACAGCTCCGAACCCTCGGCGTCTTCGCCGTCGTGGTGTTCTTCCTGCTGATGCTGCTGCCCGCGGACGACTGGTCGCAAAGGGCCGGCCGTTCGGTGTTCTTCCTGGTGGGTGCCGTTTTCTCGGCGGCCACCGGTTACATCGGCATGCGACTGGCGGTACGGGCGAATGTCCGGGTCGCCGCCGCCGCGCGGGAGGCGACTCCCGCCCCCGGGGAACCGGAGAAAGATCTCACCGCCGTCGCCCACCAGGCAATGAGGATTGCCTTCCGAACCGGTGGCGTGGTCGGAATGTTCACCGTCGGTCTCGGTCTGTTCGGCGCAGCTTCCGTCGTTCTCGTCTACGCCGCCGACGCCCCCAAGGTCCTGGAGGGCTTCGGCCTCGGTGCCGCGCTGATCGCGATGTTCATGCGAGTCGGCGGCGGCATCTTCACCAAGGCCGCGGATGTCGGCGCGGACCTCGTCGGCAAGGTCGAGCAGGGCATCCCCGAGGACGACCCCCGTAACGCCGCCACCATCGCCGACAACGTGGGCGACAACGTCGGCGACTGCGCGGGTATGGCCGCCGACCTCTTCGAGTCGTATGCCGTGACCCTGGTCGCGGCCCTCATCCTCGGCCAGGCGGCGTTCGGGGACGCCGGTCTCGCCTTTCCACTGATCGTTCCGGCGATCGGCGTGGTCACCGCGGTGATCGGCATCTTCGCGGTCGCCCCGCGGCGCGCCGACCGCAGCGGTATGACGGCGATCAACCGCGGCTTCTTCATCTCCGCCGTGATTTCTCTCGTCCTGGTCGCCGTGGCCGTTCTGCTCTATCTGCCCTCCTCCTACGCGGATCTGGACGGGGTCACGGAGGCGGCCATCAAGGCGCACGACGGGGACCCGCGGGTGCTCGCCCTGGTCGCCGTGACCATCGGCATCGTGCTGGCCGCCCTGATCCAGCAGCTCACCGGCTACTTCACCGAGACCAGCCGCCGTCCGGTCAAGGACATCGGCAAATCGTCGCTGACCGGCCCGGCGACCGTCGTCCTGGCCGGGATCGCGATCGGTCTGGAGTCCGCCGTCTACACGGCTCTGCTGATCGGCCTGGGGGTCTACGGAGCCTTCCTGCTGGGCGGCGCCTCGATCACCCTCGCACTCTTCGCGGTGGCGCTCGCCGGTACCGGGCTGCTCACCACCGTCGGGGTGATCGTCGCCATGGACACCTTCGGGCCGGTCTCCGACAACGCCCAGGGCATCGCCGAGATGTCCGGTGACGTCGAGGGCGCGGGCGCGCGGGTCCTGACCGACCTCGACGCGGTCGGCAACACCACCAAGGCCATCACCAAGGGGATCGCGATCGCCACCGCCGTACTCGCGGCGGCGGCGCTCTTCGGCTCGTACCGCGAGGCCATCACGAAGGCCGCGCTGGACGTCGGCGAGAAACTCGGCGACGGCGCCCCGATGAATCTGGTGATGGACATCTCCCAGCCCAACAACCTGGTCGGTCTGGTGCTCGGCGCCGCGGTGGTCTTCCTCTTCTCCGGGCTGGCCATCAACGCCGTGGCCCGGTCGGCGGGGGCGGTGGTCCACGAGGTGCGGCGGCAGTTCCGCGAGCACCCCGGGATCATGGACTACACCGAGAAGCCGGAGTACGGCCGGGTCGTCGACATCTGTACCAAGGACGCCCTGCGGGAACTGGCGACCCCCGGTCTGCTGGCGGTGCTCACCCCGATCGCGGTCGGCTTCTCCCTCGGGGTCGGGGCGCTCGGCGCGTTCCTGGCGGGCGCGATCGGCACTGGCACCCTGATGGCCGTCTTCCTCGCCAACTCCGGCGGGGCGTGGGACAACGCCAAGAAACTCGTCGAGGACGGCCACTACGGCGGAAAGGGGAGCGAGGCGCACGCGGCGACCGTCATCGGCGACACGGTCGGCGACCCGTTCAAGGACACGGCGGGGCCCGCGATCAACCCGCTGCTGAAGGTGATGAACCTGGTGGCGCTGCTGATCGCGCCGGCCGTGGTGCAGTTCAGCTACGGCGAGGACGCCAGTCCGGTGGTACGGGCACTGATCGCGGTACTGGCGATCCTGATCATCGTCGGCGCGGTCTACGTCTCCAAGCGGCGCGGGATCGCCGTGGGCGACGAGGATCCCGGCTCCTCGGAGGCGGAACGGAACACGTCGGCGCCGGATCCCGCGGCGGTGACATAGGCCCTTGAGGCGGCGGCCTCGGGCCGTGTGAGTAGCGACGGGCGGCCGGTGCGATGCCACGCACCGGCCGCCTTCGTGTCCGGTACGGGGACCGCCTCTCGCGCCCGGCCCTCGCCCGGTTCACGCCTCGGGTTCGGCGCCCGGCTCGCGTTCCCGGAGCCCGGGTGAGCCTTCTCTCGCCCTCAACCTTGGTGCAAATGGCTGCAATGGCCCTGGAATCGGGCATCGGCCGGACAATGGGTGACGGCCCGGCGTGTATGTTCCGGGGCGCAGGAAGCCTCGGAAGGGACCGATCCGGTGAACAAGAAGCTTGCGGCCGTACTGTCCGGCGGCGCGGTACTGGTACTGGCGCTGTCCGGGTGCAGCAGCGAAGAGAAGAAGGACAACGCGGTCGACGACTGGGCGAAGAAGTACTGCGACCAGATCAAGACCCAGTTCAAGACCAAGGCGGAGGCCGACCGGCTGATCGCCGTGACCGCCGTCGACGGGAAGCCTGCCGATCTCCAGCGGGCCGACTCCAAGGCGTTCCAGGACCTGGCCAATGTCAACAAGGCCCTGGCGACGGCGTTCCGTACGGTCGGGAACTCGCCGGTCGAGGAGGACGAGCAGCTGGTCAGGGCCGCCGCGGCCGAGCGGGACGCCAGCGCCGCCGTCTTCCTCGATCTGAAGAAGCAGGTCGACGCCCTCGACACCTCGGACCAGCAGGAGTTCGCCGACGGCCTCAAGGTCGTCTCGGAGGGGCTGCTGAAGGCCGAGGCCAACGAGAAGGCGTGGAACAAGCTGCGGGCGAGCGAGACCGGTAAGGCGATGGGCAAGTTCCAGGGCTGCCAGCCGGTGAAGGCGGACGTGCCCCCGGCCGCGGCGGGTTCGTCGCCGTCGCCCTCGTCCTGACGGGCCGTTGCCCGTAGCCCGGATCCCGTTCTGACGGGAGCCGTACGCATCCGTACGGCTCCCCGGACTCCCACAGTTCTCGCGGCTCCCGCCGGTCGAACATCTTCTGGCCCATGGCGCTCTTCGCGCGGGGCCGGGCGGGCCCGCGCGGACACAGGTGGCGCACCGCGCCCCGCCGGTGGCCGCGGTTGTCGGTGGTGGCGGGGACAATGGCGGGGTGAGTACGACCGGTGTCACCCCGACCATCCCCTCGCCCGACCGCGCCGTCCGGCTCCGTGAGGCGCTCCTCGCCGCGGACTTCACCGCCGACGGCCTGCTCGAACGGCTCGGGGCCACCGCCTATGCCGCCCTGGCCCGGAGCGAGACCGTGCCCGCCGTGCGCGCCACCCGCGGTGACACCCCGCTGGACGCCCTCATCCGGCTCTTCCTGCTCCAGGGCTCCGTTCCCGCCGACGCGGTCCGGACCGTCCTCCCCCTCGACGAGTGTCTGGCGGACGGCTGGCTCGTCCTCGACGGCCCGGCCGCCGCCGACGGAGCCGCGACCGTCCCCGGCGGGGCGATCGTCCGTGCCGCGGTGGACGTCCGGCCCTACGGCGGCCCCGAGGGCGAGGACTGGTTCATCGTCTCCGACCTGGGCTGCGCGGTCGGCGGCGCTGCGGGCGCGGGCGGCCAGGACGAGGGCGTCGTCCTCGGTGTCGGCGGCGCCTCCACGACCCTCGCCGGAATCACCGTACGGACCCCCGTCGCCACCGCCCTCGACCTGGGCACCGGCTCCGGCATCCAGGCGCTGCACGCCGCCCGGCACGCCACCCGGGTCACCGCCACCGACCTCAATCCGCGGGCCCTCGCCTTCACCCGGCTCACCCTCGCCCTGTCGGGCATGCCGGAGGCCGAGCTGCTGGAGGGCTCCCTCTTCGAGCCGGTCCCGGCCGGGGCGGCGTACGACCTGATCGTCTCCAACCCGCCGTTCGTGATCTCGCCCGGCGCCCGGCTGACGTACCGGGACGGCGGAATGGGCGGCGACGACCTCTGCCGCACGCTGGTCCGGCAGGCGGGGGAGCGGCTGAACGACGGGGGGTACGCCCAGTTCCTGGCCAACTGGCAGCACGTCGAGGGCGAGGAGTGGCAGGACCGGGTCCGCTCCTGGGTCCCCGCGGGCTGCGACGCGTGGATCGTCCAGCGCGAGGCGCAGGACGTGACGCAGTACGCCGAGCTGTGGCTGCGCGACAGCGGCGACCACCGGGGGGACCCCGAGCGGTACGCCGCGCGGTACGAGGAGTGGCTCGACGAGTTCGAGGCGCGGCGCACCAAAGCGGTCGGCTTCGGCTGGATCACCCTGCGCAAGTCCGGCGCCGACCAGCCGTCGGTGGTGGCGGAGGAGTGGCCGCACCCGGTCGAGCAGCCGCTCGGCGACACCGTCGTGGCGCACTTCGCCCGCCAGGACTATCTGCGGACGCACGACGACGCGGCGCTCCTCGCCGCTCACTTCGTGCTCGCGCCGGAGGTCGTCCAGGAGCAGGTCGGGCCGCCGGGGGCGGAGGACCCCGAGCACGTGGTGCTGCGGCAGAACCGCGGGATGCGCCGGGCGACCAGGGTCGACACGGTGGGCGCGGGGTTCGCGGGCGCCTGTGACGGGACGCTCGCGGCCGGGCGGATCCTCGACGCCATCGCCCAGCTGCTGGGCGAGGACCCGGTGCTGCTGCGGGACCGCACCCCGGCGGCGCTGCGGGCGCTGGTGGGGGAGGGGTTCCTGGAGCCGCTGGACGTGCGGGGTCACTAGCGCGCCGGTGCTCCGGTCCGCCGGGCTTCGGTCCGCCGGGCTCCGGCGGACCGGTGCTCCGGTCGGCCCGGCCTCGGCGGGTGTCGGCGCGGCGCCCGTCCCGAGTCCCGGCCCGGCTCTCCGGGCGGCCTCGGCGGGGCCGCTACTCGGCCAGTTGTCCGGCTCCGTCCCCGGGGCCCGTCGCGGCCCGTTCCGGGGCGGGGCCGGTGCTTTCGGGCGGGCGGGCACCGCGAACCGGGGACGGCGAATCGGCCAAAATTCGATGGCCGTCACATGTGAGTGATCCGTGGGGCAAGGGGTCGTACCCCGTGCCGGACCGGCGTGGCGGCCTTGCCCGCGCGCCGCGTTCTGTCGTAGGGAGCGGTGTTCGGCGGTCCGGCCGTCGGCGGACCGTAGGCCGACCGGTCGGCGCCGGGACCGTACTCCGTTCTGTGTAGACGGCACTGACACCGGCTCGACCCCCTGGTCCGGGACCCCGGACCCCTATTCCGTACGTATCGCCTCGCCCGGCTCCGAGTCGGAACCGCCCCCGACCGGACCCGGATCCGCCCGAATCCCGACCCGTATCCCGCCCCGGACCCGGCCCGTGGACGGCTGGCGGGGCCACGCGGGTGAACCCCCGAGCCGTTCACCCGGAATTCGGGACTCCGCCGCTCGGAGCTGCCAGCCTCGGAAGTCCGACAGGACCCCGGATCCAAGTGTCCGGGCATGGCCCCGGCGCCGGACGCCCCAGGGCGCAGTCGGCCCCGAAATGGCGATGAAAGGGCGGGAAGCGGGCATGGAAAGCGGTCCGGCGATCTTCGCGGCGTTGGCATTCGGGCTGTTCGGGGCGGCGCTGCTGGTCTGGACGGGGGTACGGACGGCCCACCGGTCGCCCGTCGCCGCGGGCGTGAGCCCCGCCAGGGCCGCCGCGGTCACCGCCCTCGCCGGGGCGGTCTGCCTCGGCCTCGGACTGTGGTGCCTCACCCGGATCTGACCCGGAGCCGCCGCCGCGCCCCGGGCGCCCTGGCACGCGGCCTCCTCCTTCCCGCCCGCCCGCTCCGGATCGCCCCCGTTCCGATCACCCCGCCCCCGATCACCCCGCCCGGATCGCCGCCGACCCGCCCGGGGCCGGATCCCGTCCCCGCCCCGCCCGTCGCCGCGCCCGCCGGAATCAGCCGTGTGAACATGTCCCCATCAGGGGCCGGGCCGGATCCGCCCCCGGGCCCGCCGGAAGGATCCAGCCCACCGGCGTACCGGTCCGGGCGGCAGGAACCGCCGGTCTCGGGTTACCGTTCGAGTGGCCGTTGCGGGCTTTCGCCGTTTGACACGGGGGCGGGTTGTACCGTCACACTCCGCAGCGACGGCACCAGCGCGCCGCGCCACACCGCGCCCGCGCCGCCGGCCCGGTCCCAACCCGGGGCCGCGAACTGCATACGTTCCACCGCTCCATCCCAAGACGAAGACCGAACACGCCGAAGACGCGGCGGGCCCAGCACGCGGTGGGCCCGGACCCGCCCACCGCGCGACGACCGGAGAGAAGAACCACGTTGTCCCCGACCAGCGAGACCGCACAGGGCGGTCGCCGACTCGTGATCGTCGAGTCGCCTGCCAAGGCGAAGACGATCAAGGGCTACCTCGGCCCCGGCTATGTCGTCGAGGCGAGCGTCGGGCACATCCGCGACCTCCCCAACGGCGCCGCGGAGGTGCCCGAGAAGTACACCGGCGAGGTCCGTCGCCTCGGTGTCGACGTCGAGCACGACTTCCAGCCGGTCTATGTCGTCAATGCCGATAAGAAGGCCCAGGTCAGGAAGCTCAAGGAGCAGCTCGCCCAGAGCGACGAACTCTTCCTCGCCACCGATGAGGACCGCGAGGGCGAGGCCATCGCCTGGCACCTCCTCGAAGTCCTCAAGCCCAAGGTCCCGGTCCACCGGATGGTCTTCCACGAGATCACCAAGGACGCGATCCGGGCCGCCGTGGCCAATCCGCGCGAGCTGAACCAGCGGATGGTCGACGCGCAGGAGACCCGCCGGATCCTGGACCGGCTCTACGGCTACGAGGTCTCCCCCGTGCTGTGGAAGAAGGTCATGCCGAAGCTGTCGGCGGGCCGGGTGCAGTCCGTGGCGACCCGGCTGGTCGTCGAGCGGGAGCGGGAGCGGATCGCCTTCCGCTCCGCCGAGTACTGGGATCTGACCGGCACCTTCGCCACCGGCCGGACCGGCGACGCCTCCGATCCCTCGTCGCTGACCGCCCGGCTGGCCTCGGTCGACGGCCGCCGGGTCGCCCAGGGCCGGGACTTCGGCTCCGACGGGCAGCTCAAGTCCGCCTCCGCCGGTCAGGTGCTCCACCTGGACGAGGCGAACGCGCGGGCGCTGGCCGCCGCGCTGGAGAACGCCGCGTTCGCGGTGCGCTCGGTGGAGTCGAAGCCGTACCGCCGCTCCCCGTACGCCCCCTTCCGGACCACGACCCTCCAGCAGGAGGCGTCCCGGAAGCTCGGCTTCGGCGCGAAGGCGACGATGCAGGTCGCCCAGAAGCTGTACGAGAACGGCTTCATCACCTATATGCGTACGGACTCCACGACGCTCTCCGACACCGCGGTCGCCGCGGCCCGGGCGCAGGTCACGCAGTTGTACGGGGCCGACTATCTGCCCGACCGGCCGCGGACGTACGCGGGCAAGGTGAAGAACGCCCAGGAGGCGCACGAGGCGATCCGTCCTTCGGGTGATCGTTTCCGCACCCCGGCCGAGACCGGTCTCAGCGGCGACCAGTTCCGGCTCTACGAACTGATCTGGAAGCGGACCGTCGCCTCCCAGATGAAGGACGCGGTCGGCAACTCGGTCACCGTCCGGATCGCGGGCACGGCCTCCGACGGCCGGGACGCCGAGTTCACCGCGTCCGGCAAGACGATCACCTTCCACGGCTTCATGAAGGCGTATGTCGAGGGCGCCGACGACCCGAACGCCGAGCTGGACGACCGCGAGCGGCGGCTGCCGCAGGTCGGCGAGGGCGACGCGCTGCGCGCCGACGAGATCACCGTCGACGGCCACGCCACCAAGCCGCCCGCCCGCTATACCGAGGCGTCGCTGGTCAAGGAGCTGGAGGAGCGGGAGATCGGGCGGCCGTCGACGTACGCCTCGATCATCGGCACCATCCTCGACCGAGGCTATGTCTTCAAGAAGGGCACGGCGCTCGTCCCGTCCTTCCTCTCCTTCGCCGTGGTCAATCTGCTGGAGAAGCACTTCGGCCGGCTCGTCGACTACGACTTCACCGCGAAGATGGAGGACGACCTCGACTGCATCGCCCGCGGCGAGGCGCAGGCGGTGCCGTGGCTGAAGCGTTTCTACTTCGGCGCGGGCGCGGCGGCCGGCGGCCCGGCGGCCGCCGAGGGCTCCGCCGCGGACGCGGGCAACGGCGACGGCGACCACCTGGGCGGGCTGAAGGCCCTGGTCACGGACCTGGGCGCGATCGACGCCCGGGAGATCTCCAGCTTCCCCGTCGGCGATGGCATCGTGCTCCGCGTCGGCCGCTACGGCCCCTATGTCGAACGCGGCGAGAAGGGCGAGGAGGGCCACCAGCGGGCCGACGTCCCCGAGGACCTGGCGCCCGACGAGCTGACCCTGGAGCACGCGGAGGAGCTGCTGGCCAAGCCGAGCGGTGACTTCGCCCTGGGCAAGGACCCCGTCTCCGGCCACGAGATCGTCGCCAAGGCAGGCCGCTACGGCCCGTATGTCACCGAGGTCCTCCCCGAGGGCACCCCGAAGACCGGCAAGAACGCGGTGAAGCCGCGGACCGCGTCCCTCTTCAAGACCATGTCGCCCGACACGGTCACCCTGGAGGACGCCCTGCGGCTGATGTCGCTGCCGCGCGTGGTCGGCACGGACGCCGAAGGCGTGGAGATCACCGCGCAGAACGGCCGGTACGGCCCGTATCTGAAGAAGGGCACCGACTCCCGGTCGCTGGAGACCGAGGAGCAGCTCTTCACCATCACCCTGGAGCAGGCGCTGGCGATCTACGCCCAGCCCAAGCAGCGGGGCCGGGCCGCCGCCAAGCCGCCGCTGAAGGAGCTGGGGACCGACCCGGTGAGCGAGCGGCCGGTCGTGGTGAAGGACGGGCGGTTCGGCCCGTACGTCACCGACGGCGAGACCAACGCGACCCTGCGGACCGGCGACAGCGTCGAGACGATCACGCCGGAGCGGGGCTACGAGCTGCTGGCGGAGAAGCGGGCGAAGGGGCCCGCGAAGAAGACGGCGAAGAAGGCCGTGAAGAAGACCGCGGCCAAGAAGACCGTCGCGAAGAAGACGGTGGCCAAGAAGACGGCCGCGAAGAAGACCACGGCGAAGAAGACCACGGCCACCGCGAAGAAGACGGCGGCGTCGAAGGCGTCGGCGGACGAGTAGCGGTGGTGTTCGAAGGCCCGTGTCCCGGTGCGGGGCGCGGGCCTTCGGCATGTACGGGGCCGGGCTCCGGGGGCCCGTACCGTACGGGGCCCCAATCTCCGGGAGTCCGTACCGTACGGGTACTCCGGCTCGCGGCTCCCGTCCGTCCCGTACGCCCCCCGGGCCGACCGTCCCGCGCGGTGCCGCCGGTTTCCCGCGGCCCGGGCCCGCGGCGGCTCCGGCCTCCGGGAAGGCCGGAGCGGGGGTCCGCCGGTCATTCGTTCGGGTGGCGGACCGCGGTGGGCCGGTCGCGCCCTTCCGCCCCCGATGCCTTCGGCGCCTGGGCCCTCGGCGCCCCTGAAGGCTCCCCGAGCCTTCGCCGCGCCGAGGCCGCAACGGCGGAGGCGTTCAGAGGCGCACCTCGGCGCGGAGTTCCGACCGCGCGCCGTCATGGGCTGGCGGTGCCCCAGCCCGGCACCCGCCCGTCGTCCTTCGCGCCGCGTGAGCGGGGACGTACGCCCCGTATCGGACGGTTCGACCGCGCGGCACCCCGGGCGGTCATATGTTCGGGCGCGACTCCGGGGGTGGTGGCCGTCCGGCTAGGCTGGGCGGATGACGCGAGCCGAGCAGCCAGCCGAGCCGAAGGCGGTCGAGAGCGCCGACTCAGAGACTGCCGAGGGCTCGACCGCAGTAGACCCCACCGGCCCCGAGGGCATCCGCCCCGACGACGCACTCGCCGCCGACTCCCGGGAGCGCGCCCTGCGCGCCCTGCTGAGAGTCCCGTCGCTGCGACGGCTGTGGCACGCGCGGATCGCGGGCGGTGTCGCGGACACCGTGGCGCTCCTCGTCCTCGTTCTGCTGACCCTTCAGGCGGCGATCTCCGACGGCACCTTCGGCGACGGGTACCGGGGCGCGGCCTTCGCCGTGGCCGCCGTACTCGGCGTACGGGCCCTCAGTACGGTCCTGTTCGGGGCCGTGCTCCTCGGCCCGCTGACCAAGCTCACCACGCCCCCGGGCCCGCTCGACCGGCGCTGGACCATGCTCGGCGCGGACGGGCTCCGGCTCGCCCTGCTGATCGTCGCGCCGCTGTGGATCGACTGGACCCCCGCCGACGCGACCCTGCTCCTCCTGGTGACCGTCTTCGTCACCGGCGGCGCGGAACGCTGCTGGACCGTGGCTCGGGACGGCGCCGCGCCCGCCCTGCTGCCCGCACCGCCGCCCGAGGGCGCGGCCGTCCGCCCGCTGCCGGACCATCTCGACGCGCTGCGCGGGCTGTGGCTCCGTACCTCTTTCGCGGTGATCCCGGCCGGGGCCGCCGTACTGCTGGCCGCCGTACTCGTCGGTGAACTGATCGGCCTGGGCTCCGGCTGGTTCGAGACCCACCCGGCCGCCCTCGGCTCGTATGTCGCCGCCGGGCTCTTCGCCGCGTCCGCCTCCATGCTCTGGGCCGTCGAGCTGCCGGGCGGCCGGACGCCCCGGCCGCGCTCCCCGCTGGAGGGGCTGCGCAGGCCGCTCGCGGCCGGAAGCCCGGACGGCGGGCGGGTCACCGACAAGGGCAGGACCGGGGCCGTACCCCTGTTCGTGCTCGCCTGCGCGGCCGTCGCCGCCGCGATCGCGGCCACCGTCGCCGTCTCCGTACTCCACGCCTACGACCTCGGCGGCGGCCCCGCCGCCTACGCGCTGCTGGTCCTCGCCCTGACCGGCGGTACGGGTCTCGGGATCCGGACCGCGCGCGGCGTACTGCCCGCGCTCTCCCGGCGCCGGCTGCTCGCCATCGCCGTCGCCGTCACCGGTGTCGCGCTGCTGGCGATGGGACTGGTGCCGGACACGGCGACCGTCCTCTTCATCGCCCTGACCGCCGGATACGCGGCCGGGGTCGCCGCCGCCACCGGGCACGCCCTGATCGACCAGGAGACCGAGGAGCCCCGGCGGGCCCGGATGACGGACCATCTGCAGGCCGTCGCCCGGGTCGCGATCGCCCTGGGCGCGCTGGTGGCGCCCCTGGTGGCCGCCGCCATCGGACCGCACCGGCTGGCGAGCGGCGATGTCGTCTTCGCGCACGGCGGCGCCGCGTTCACGCTGATGCTGGCGGGCGCGCTGCTGCTGCCGGTCGCCGCGGTCGTCCTCGCCAAGGGCGACGACCGGTCCGGCGTACCGCTGCGCCGGGACATCGGGGACGCGCTGCGGCGCGGCGCCGACCCGAAGCAGGCCGTATCGCCGACCGGTTTCTTCATCGCCGTCGAGGGCGGCGACGGGGCCGGGAAGTCCACCCAGGTCGAGGCGCTCGCCACCTGGATCCGGGCCAAGGGCCACGAGGTCGTCGTCACCCGCGAGCCGGGCGCCACGCCCGTCGGCAAGCGGCTCCGCTCGATCCTGCTCGACGTCTCGTCGGCCGGTCTGACCAGCCGCGCCGAGGCGCTGCTGTACGCCGCCGACCGCGCCGAGCACATCGGTTCCGTGGTCCGGCCCGCCCTCGAACGGGGCGCGGTCGTGATCACCGACCGGTATATCGACTCCTCGGTCGCCTACCAGGGCGCCGGGCGGGATCTGGCGCCGACGGAGATCGCCCGGATCTCCCGCTGGGCGACGGACGGACTCGTTCCGCATCTGACGGTGCTGCTGGACGTGGCGCCGGAGACCGCGCGCGAGCGGTTCACCGAGGCCCCGGACCGGCTGGAGTCGGAGCCGGTCGAGTTCCACCAGCGGGTCAGGGCCGGGTTCCTGACGCTGGCCGCCGCCGACCCCGGGCGGTACGTGGTCGTGGACGCGGGCCGGGAGCCCGAGGCCGTCACCACCGTCGTACGGCACCGGCTCGACCGGATGCTGCCCCTCTCCGAGGCCGAGATCAAGGCCCGCGAGGAGGCCCGCAGGGCGGCCGAGGAAGAGGCCCGGCGGAAGGCCGAGGAAGAGGCCGCCCGCAAGGCCGAGGAGGAACGGCTGGAACGCGAGCGTCAGGAACAGCTCGCCCGGCTGCGCGCCGAGGAGGAGGCACGGCGCAAGGCCGAGGAGGAGGCCGCGCGGCAGCGCGAGGCCGAACGGCAGGCCGAGGAGGCGCGGCAGCGCGCCGAGGAGGCCCGTCGCCTCGCGGAGGAGGAGCGCCGCAGGCGGGAGGCCGAGGAGAAGGCCCACCGCGAGGAGCAGGAACGGCTCCGCAAACTCGCCGAGGAACAGGCCCGGCTGCGGGCCGAAGCCGAGGAGCGGCGGCTGGAGAAGCAGCGCAAGGCGGAAGAGGCGCTGATCAAGGCCGAGCAGGCCCGGCAGGCGGCCGAGCTGGAGGCGGCGCGGCTGCTGGCGGAGGCCGAGGCGGTCCGCGCGGCGGCGGCGAAGGTCGAGGCGGACGCGCGGCGGCGGGCCGAGGAGCAGGCGGCGGAGGAGGCCAGGCGCCGGGCGGAGACCCGTACGACGGAGCTTCCGGTGCCGCCTCCCGTGCCGTCGTCCGATGACGCTTCGGACGCGGCTTCGGCTTCGGACGCGGCTTCGGTTTCGGCGAACGAGGTGACCGTACCGACGCCGATCGTCCGGCCGGACGACGAGACGCATGAGATCCCGCAGGTCGCGCCGCCGGAAGGGCACGCGGAGGGACCGGTGGCCCTGAGCACGGACGAGACGGCGGTCCTGCCGCCGGTCCGGGACGCCGACGAGACGGCGGTCCTGCCGCCGGTCCGGGACGTGGACGAGACCGCCGTACTTCCGCCCGTACGGGGAGACTCGCCCGCCGACCGCGTACCGCAGGACATCTTCCGCAAGGACGACGGCGACGGCGGCACAAGTACTGGTGCCGGTTCCGGACCGGATGCCTCCGCCGCTCCCGACGGCGAGGTCGGACCGAACGACCGTACGCGGGAGCTTCCGCTGGTCGACCCCGGTGACGGCGGCTCCGGCGCGGCGGACGACGCCAAGGGCGCCCGGCGCCGTCCCGACTGGGCGGAGGAGACGCCGATGGACGATCTGCCGACGCTCGCCGACGAACTCTTCGGGGCACACCGCGACGAGGGCGACGAGCCCGGCGGACGCGGCGGCAAGGGCGGCCGGGGCGGTCCGCGCGGCAAGCGCTGAGCCGTACGGTCACTGAGCGGTACGGGCGGGGCGCACGGTCCCGGGGGTCGGCAGGCGTCCGCCCCGCCGCGCCACCCCCGCCCGGCCGCTGACGTGCGGGTTCCCGCGTTGTCACACCCGCCCGCCACAATGAGAACCACGCGGCACGGTTCCGGACCACCCCCCGGGACCGGCGCCGCGGGCATGATCGTGTCCGTTGCCGCGGGCCCGGGAAGGAGCGGGTGACGTATGACGGTATGGGACGACCTCGTCGGTCAGGACCGGGTGGCGGAGCAGCTCACGACCGCCGCGCGGGACGCCGACGCGCTGGTGACCGCCGAGGCGGATGGCACCGCTCCGCCGGAGGCGTCCAAGATGACGCACGCCTGGCTGTTCACCGGGCCTCCCGGCTCGGGCCTGGCCACCGCTGCCCGGTCCTTCGCGGCGGCGCTGCACTGCGTCAGCCCCGACCGGGCGCTCGGCGGCGTTCCGGGCTGCGGATTCTGCGACGGCTGCCATACGGCCCTGGTCGGGACGCACGCCGATGTGGAGGTCGTCCGTACGGACCTCCTCTCGATCGGCGTCAAGGGGACACGGGAGTTGGTCCGCCGGGCCCAGCTCTCCCCGGCCGGCGGGCGCTGGCAGGTGATCGTCCTGGAGGACGCCGACCGGCTCACCGAAGGCGCGGGCAATGTGCTGCTGAAGGCCGTGGAGGAGCCCGCGCCCCGCACGGTCTGGCTGCTCTGCGCGCCCTCGCAGGAGGACGTGCTGCCGACGATCCGCTCCCGTTGCCGCCATCTGACGCTGCGGACGCCGCCGGTCGACGCGGTCGCCGACATCCTCGTCCGGCGGGACGGCATCGAGCCCGACGCCGCGCGGGCGGCGGCCCGGGCCACCCAGGGCCATATCGACCGGGCCCGCAGACTGGCCACCGACGAGGGGGCCAGGGCGCGGCGGGCGACCGTACTGAAACTCCCGCTCAGGGTCGCGGACGTCGGCGCCGCCCTCAAGGCCGCCCAGGAACTGATCGACGCTGCGGCCGAGGACGCCAAGCAGGTCGCCGACGAGGTCGAGACCAGGGAAACCGAGGAGCTGAGGGCCGCGCTCGGCGCCGCCCAGGGCGGCCGGATGCCGCGCGGTACGGCCTCGGCGATGAAGGAGCTGGAGGACCGGCAGAAGAAGCGCCGGACCCGGACGCAGCGGGACAGCCTCGATCTGGCGCTGAGCGATCTCACGGGTTTCTACCGGGACGTTCTGGCGCTCCAGCTCGGCAGCGGTCTCGCCCTCGCGAACACGGACGTCCGGGACGCCCTCGACCGGATCGCCCGGGACTCCACCCCCGAGGCCACCCTGCGCAGGATCGAGGCGGTCCTGTCGTGCCGGGAGGCGCTGGGGGCGAATGTGGCGCCGCTGCTGGCGGTGGAGGCGATGACGATGTCGCTGAGAGCGGGCTGACGTACCCCCGCCGGGGCCCGCGCCTTCCCGGACGTACCGCCCACGACTCCCGGGCCGGGCCAGTCCCACCGCGATTCACCCTTACGAGCCGTACGGCGGCGGCGCGAGGGTCCGATACGAGAGGTTCGTCGCCTAGGCTCCGGGAATGGACCATCGCCGTTTGCTCCGCAGTTCCGCTCTCGCGCTGGCAGCCACGGGCCTGTTGCTCTCCGGCTGCACCGGCCCGGGCACCGGCGACAGAGCGTCGGCGGCCCCGGCCGGAGGGTCGGGCCAGGGGGCGAGGTCGTCGCCGTCGGCGGAGCTGAAGCCGTTCTACGGCCAGAAGCTGTCCTGGCGGAAGTGCGGCACCTCCGGCTTCCAGTGCGCCACCCTCAAGGCCCCCCTCGACTACGGCGCACCCGGCGGCGAGACGATCGAGCTGGCCGTGGCCCGCAAGAAGGCCACGGGCCCCGGCTCCCGCCTCGGCTCCCTGCACGTCAACCCGGGCGGCCCGGGCGGCTCGGCGGTCGGCTTCCTCCAGTCGTACGCGGCCCTCGGCTACCCCGCGCCCGTCCGCGCCCGCTACGACATGGTCGCGATGGATCCGCGGGGCGTGGCCCGGAGCGAGCCCGTGGAGTGCCTCGACGGCAAGGCGATGGACGCCCACACCCAGGTCGACCAGACCCCGGACACGGCACCGGACGCGTCGGCGTTCCACACGGCCCTGAAGAACTTCGCGGCCGGCTGCGAGAAGAAGTCCGGCAAGGTCCTGCCGCATGTCTCCACCGCCAACACGGCCCGCGACATGGATATCTTCCGGGCGGCCCTCGGCGACACGAGGCTGACGTACGTCGGCGCCTCCTACGGCACCTTCCTGGGCACGATCTACGCCGAACTCTTCCCGGCCCGGACCGGCCGGCTGGTCCTGGACGGGGCGATGGACCCGTCGCTCTCGGCCCGGCAGCTCAACCTGGACCAGACGGAGGGCTTCGAGACGGCGTTCCGGTCGTTCGCCGAGGACTGCGTGGCCCGCGAGGACTGCCCCCTGGGCCGTACGTCGGTGAAGGCCGCCGGACAGCACCTGAAAAAGTTCTTCACCGACCTCGACCAGCGCCCCGTCCCCACCGGCCAGAGCCGTGAGCTGGGCGAATCCCTGGCCACCACAGGAGTCCTGGCCGCGATGTACGACGAGGCGGCCTGGCCCCGGCTCCGTGCGGCGCTCTCCGCCGCGATGGACGGCCGGGGCGAGGCCCTGCTGGCCCTCGCCGACGCCTACTACGAGCGGGACCCGGACGGCACGTACTCGAATCTGATGTTCGCCAACGCGGCCGTGAACTGCCTGGACGCCCCGCCCGCCTTCTCCCGCGAGGCCGAGATGCACACGGCGCTCCCCGACTTCGAACGAGTCTCCCCGGTCTTCGGCCGGAACTTCGCCTGGGCGGCCCTGAACTGCACCTACTGGCCCACCCCCGCCACCGGCACCCCCCACCGCGTCACCGCCGACGGAGCCCCCCCGATCCTGGTCGTCGGCACCACCCGCGACCCGGCGACCCCCTACAAGTGGTCCCGCGCCCTCGCGTCCCAGCTCTCCTCCGGCCGCCTCCTGACCTACGACGGCGACGGCCACACGGCCTACGGCCGCGGCAGCGACTGCGTGGACACGGCGATCAACACCTACCTCCTCGAAGGCGAAGCCCCCCAGGACGGCAAACGCTGCCGCTGACCCCCGCCCCCACCCCGTCCCCCCAGGTCGGAGCCGGGATGGTCCGGGGCACCCACCGGAACCCTGTAGACTCAGCACCGCTGCCGATGCCAGTGTTCTCCTGCGGGACGCACTACGCCGTCGCGGCTTGCCGCCTTAGCTCAGTTGGCCAGAGCAACGCACTCGTAATGCGTAGGTCTCGGGTTCGAATCCCGAAGGCGGCTCGTTCGAACCCCGGGTCGGATCTCATCCGACCCGGGGTTTCTTCGTTTCCGGAGCCGGACGCGTTCGGATTGTCCGGTGGGAGCCGGGGAGAGATCCGGCGGTCCGGGCCGTGTTCCCTGGGGCGCCGGTGCGTCAGGATGGATGCCGTTCGTACGACGGGATCCGGTAGCGGTCGCCTCAGGGGGAGCGATGGACGCTGAGCTGATCGTGGCGATGGCCGGCACGGCGGGGACCTTTCTCGGGCTCGGTGTCGCCTGGCGGCAGTTGCGGTTGCACGGGGCGGCGCGGGCGGGTGGGCCGTACCCTCCTGAGCCGGACGGGGCGTCCGTCCATCCGCCCGCCCTGCCGCCGCGTGCCGTGCGGGGGCGGGACCGGCTGCTTCGTACCCTTCGGAGGCGGATCCGGCGTGGGCGCGGTGGCGTCGTCGTCATCGCCGGGCCCGGTGGTATCGGGAAGTCGACCGTGGCCGCGGCCCTCGCCCATGGGACCCTCGGGTCCCGGGGCCCGTTTCGGAGGCGGGAGCGGGGGGTGTGGTGGGTGCACGCGGGGGATCCGGCCGCTCTTGCCGCGGGGCTGGTCACCGTCGCCCGCCGGGCGGGTGCCCGGCGGGGCGATGTGGAGGCGCTGGCCCGGGGCTCGGGCGATGCCGCCGACCGCTTCTGGGACGTACTGGGCCGGGTTCCCGCGGGGTGGCTCCTCGTCCTCGACGAGGCCGACGACCCCGGGGTTCTCACCGGGCCGGGCTGGCTGCGCCCGGCCGGGCGCGGGCTGGTCGTGGTGACCACCCGGCACACCAGGGCCGATACCTGGGGCGGGCACGCGACCGTGCTGTCACTGCCCCCGCTCGACGAGAGCGACAGTGCCCTGCTCCTCACCGACCTGGCTCCCGGCGCGGGCGGCCACGACGCGGCGGTGGGGCTCGCCCGCCGTCTCGGTGGGCTGCCGCTCGCCCTGGAGCTGGCGGGGACCCATCTGCATTCCGGTGTCGCCCGCAGGGCGACCTTCACCGCTTTTCGCTCCCTCCTGGAGTCCTGTCCGACCGACGGCTGGCCCGGGGACCCGGATCCCCGGGCGGACCCCCGGGCCACGGTGACGTTCACCTGGGAGATCTCCCTCGACGCTCTGGAACGCCGGGGAGTCCCCGCCGCCCGCCCGCTGTTGCGGCTGCTGTCGTGCTACCAGTCCGGTGTGCCCGTACCCCGGGACGTCCTCGACACCCGTTCGCCCGGGCCGGTGTGGCCGGCCGGATCGGAGCTGATCGTCGAACAGGCCCTGCGGGGACTGGTCGACGTGGGGCTGCTGACCGCGAACCCCGGACCCGGCGGCTCCGCGGGGCTGACCGTCCATCCGGTGGTGGCAGACATCAGCCGGATCCATCTCGGTCCGCCCCGGGACCCCGGTGATACCCCGGGTGACGCGATACCGGCAGCCGCGGTGGAACTCCTGCTGGCGGCCTTCGGACGATTACGGATGGACCAGCCCGACGACTGGCCCCACTACCGTCGGCTCACGCCGCACCTGGGCGCCCTGTACCGGACCGTCGCCTCCCGGCTGCGCCCGCCGCTGCTGGCCGCCCTCGCGGAGGCCACGGCGGACGCCGCCCGCGCGGGCGATCGTGAGGGGGCGCACCGTTCGGCCGCCCAGCTCTGTCTCACCGGCCTGGAGCACACCGGCCCCCTGGGCGCCGACCATCCGGCCGTACTCGCCCTGCGGCACCAACGAGCCTGGCAGATCTCTTTCCAGGGCGACAGGGCGGCTGCCGAGCTCCTCTACCGGGAGGTGTACGCGGCCCGGCTGCGGGTCCTGGGCGCCGACCACCCGGACACCCTCGCCAGCCGGCACGAGCTGGCGTGGATCGCCGCCTGCCGGGAACGCTGGACGGAGGCCGAGCACGCCTACCGCCTGGTGCTCGACGCTCGCCGGTCCGTCCTCGGCCCGAGCGCGCCCGAGACCCTGACCACCGCCCATGAACTCGCCTGGGCCGTAGCCAACCAGGGGCGGTACGCCGAGGCCGCCGCCGCGCTCGACCAGGTCCACGCCGACCGGTGCGGGACACTCGGCGCCGATCACCCCCAGACTCTGGCCAGCCGGCACGAGCTGGCCTGGACTCGTTTGAAGGGCGGCGACCGCGCCGGTGCCGAGCGCCTCTACCGGGCGGTGTACGCGGCCCGGCTGCGGGTGCTCGGCGAGGACCACCCGGAGACCCTGACCACCCGCCATGAACTCGCCTGGACCCTCGCCGTCCAGGGCCGGGCGGACGAGGCCGAGCGGATCTTCCGGAGCGTGCTCGCGCGGAGGTACGAAGCACTGGGCGATGGCCACCCCGACACCGTCGCCGTCTCGCGGGCCCTTGAGGCGCTCCGGCGCGGTGAGACCTTGGAAGTGCGCCATGTGGCCTGAACCCCGTGCCGACAGGTTCTCCGGGAGCCGGGCCGATGACGAGGAGGAGTTCGATGATCGGTAAGGAGCAGTTGAGCGGGGCGGTGGGCGAGATCGGTCTCTCCGGTCGGCCCGTTCTGGTCCACGCCGCCCTGCGGTCGTTCGGGGCACCGCTCGACGGAGGCGCGGACGCCCTGATCGACGCCCTCGTCGGCCGGGGCTGCACCGTGCTCGTACCCGCTTTCACCGAGCCCCATTTCGAAGTGGCCCCGCCGCCGTCGATGCGGCCGGCCCGCAATGGAGTGGACTACGACCGGCCTCGGCCGGGTGAGTCCCTGCCCGCGCCCGCCGTCTTCACCCCGGACTGCGGACTGGTCAACCCGCGTCTCGGTGCCTTTCCGGCCGCGCTGATCGCCAGGACCGGGGCGAGGCGGGGGCGGCATCCGCTGAACTCGTTCGCCGCCTTCGGGCCGGACGCGGAGCGTCTCGTACGCGGTCAGGGCCCGGAGGACGTCTATGCCCCGCTGCGCGCTCTGGCCGACCGGGACGGGCGGAGTCTCCTCATCGGCGTCGGACTCAACCGGATGACCGTGATCCATCTCGCCGAGCAGCGGTCCGGGCGCCGGCTGTTCCGCCGCTGGGCCCGGACGGAGGACGGCGGGGTCGCGATGGTCGAGGTCGGATCCTGTTCGGAGGGTTTCCACCGGCTGGAGCCCTGGCTGCGGTCCGGCGTCCGTACGACCACGGTGGGCGCCGCCCGCTGGGCCGCCCACCCCGTACGGGAGACCCTGGCGTCCGTGGTGTCGGCCCTGGTCGCGGAGCCGGGGCTCACCCGCTGTTCGGAGGACTGTCCGGCTTGTCGGGATTCCATCGCGGGCGGACCGCTGGGCTGACCCCGCGGACCGGTGGGTTTCGGCCATCGGCGCGGGCGGCGACAACGTGGACCGGTCTTGATCACTCTCATCGGGTGGGAGTGGGGAGCGGGGCCACTTCCGGTACCGCGTCCGAATCCCCGCGGAGCAGGGAGTCACCTTGTTCTCCACCAGACATGTCGTCACGGGTCTCGTGGCGACGGCACTTGTCGCGGGGATGGGCAGTACGAACGCGGTCGCCGAAACCGGCGGAAGCGGGAGCGGGAGCGGAACCGGGAGCAGCGCGGTCGGCGGGAGTGCGGGCGGGGGCCGGTGGGTCACGCTGATCACCGGGGACCGGGTCGCGGTCGACGGGCGGGGCCGGGTCACCGCCGTCGAGCGCGGCGAGGGGCGGGCGAGGATACCCGTACGGACCTGGACCGAGCGGGGGCGTACCTATGTCGTCCCGGTCGACGCCGAGCGGCTGATCGCCCGGGGCACCGTGGACCGGCGGCTGTTCGACGTGACGGCGCTCAGCCGGGTCGAGAGCCGGCGGGCGTACCGCGACGGGCTCAAGGTCATCGTCGCCTACGAGGGTGCCGCCGAGGTCTCGGCGCGTAAGGGCGTACGGGCCGACGCGGAGGTGCGGCGGACCCTGTCGTCGCTGAACGCGGATGCCGTGACCGTCGCGGAGCGGGACGCGGGCGCGCTGTGGTCGGCGCTGACCCGGACCGTGAAGGGCGAGGTGTCGGCCCGGACCGCGCCGGGTGTGGCGCGGGTCTGGCTGGACGCGGTGCGGACAGTGAATCTGGAGACCAGTGTCGGCGCGATCGGCGCGCCGAAGGCGTGGGAGGCCGGGTACGACGGGACCGGCGTCAAGATCGCCGTACTCGATACCGGTGTCGACGCGAACCATGCCGATCTGCGGGGGAAGGTCGAGAAGGCGGGCAACTTCTCCGACTCGCCCGACGCCGTGGACCGGCACGGGCACGGGACGCACGTCGCGGCGACCGCGGCGGGTACCGGGGCCCACTCGAACGGGAAGTTCAAGGGGGTGGCGCCGGGGGCGACCGTCCTCAGCGCCAAGGTGCTGGACGACGGCGGCAGCGGTTCGGACTCCGGGATCCTCGCGGGCATGGACTGGGCCGTCGCGCAGGGCGCCGATGTGATCAATATGAGCCTCGGTGGCCAGGACTCGCCGGGGCAGGATCCGCTGGAGCTGCGGATCGACCAGCTGACCAAGGAGAAGGGGGTCCTGTTCGCGGTCGCGGCGGGGAACTCGGGGCCGCAGCCCGGCACCGTCGACTCCCCGGGCAGCGCTGACGCCGCCCTCACCGTCGGCGCGGTCGACGACAGCGGCGCGATGGCCGGTTTCTCCAGTGTCGGGCCGCGGGTCGGCGACGGCGCGGTGAAGCCGGACGTCACCGGGCCGGGTGTGGACATCACGGCCGCCGCCGCCCGGGACAGCCTGCTCGCCCGGCAGAACGGGGAGAGCCCGCAGGGCTATCTGACGATCTCCGGCACCTCGATGGCCACCCCGCACGCCGCGGGCGCCGCCGCCCTGCTGAAGCAGCGGAACCCCGACTGGTCGGGTACCCGGCTGAAGTCGGTACTGACCGCGTCCGCGAAGGACGGCGGTCACTCCGCGTTCCATCAGGGCACCGGCCGGATCGCCGTCGACCGGGCGCTGGCCCAGACCGTGGTCTCCGACGAGTCGTCGGTCTCCTTCGGGCGGCAGAACTGGCCGCACACCGACGACCGGCCCGTCACCAAGAACGTGACCTACCGCAACCTCGGTGACCAGCCCGTCACCCTGGATCTGACGATCCGCGGCCTCGACCCGCAGGGGCGGCCCGCCCCGGCCGGGTTCTTCACCCTGGGCGCCGACCGGGTCACCGTGCCCCGCGGCGGTACGGCCACCGTCCCCGTGACGGCCGACACCAGGATCGGCGGCGACAACGAGGGCGCCTACACGGCGGCCGTCGTCGCGACCGGCGGCGGGCAGACCGTCCGGACCGCGGCCGCCGTGGACCGCGAGGTCGAGTCGTACGATCTGACGCTCAACTACAAGGGCCCGGACGGAAAGCCCAGCAACCAGTTCGTCTCCTATCTGGGGCAGCTCAGCGGGGTGGCCGACGCCGGTGCCTTCGACCGCGAGGGCAGGCCGACGGTCAAGTTCCGGCTGCCGAAGGGCGAGTACGTCCTGAACGCGATGCGGGAGGCCGAGACTCCGGCCGGGTTCTCCATCGACCGGCTGGTCCACCCCAAGCTGGCTCTGACCAGGGACACCACCGTCGAGGTCGACGCCAGGCTCGCCAAGCAGGTCCGGATGAGCGCCCCGGACGCCGGGGTCCCGATGACCGACGCCCGGGCCACGTACGAGGTGAGCAAGGGCCGCCGGATGGTGGGCTCCACCGAGTTCGTAGGTGTCTTCGACAACTACCGGATCGCACAGCTCGGCCCGGCGCGGCCGACCGGTGTCACCCTCCACGAGTCTTTCAACGCCCAGTGGGGGAGCGGCGCCGGGAGCCAGTACAACGCGGCGGCCGGGGGCGTGGTGGACCGGCTCTCGAACGGCCACAGCTCGACGTTCCGGCGGGCGGACTTCGCCCGGGTCTCCGCTCTCACCGGTTCGACCGTCAAGGGCAAGAAGGCGGTCTCCGCGGTGGTCTCCGCCCTCGACGGAATGTCCTCCGACTCGGACCACCCGTACAAGCTGCCGGGCAGCCGCACCCACTACGTCGCCACCGCCGGGAAGGTCAACGCCTGGGCCCTGAACGTGATGCGGCTCGGCGCCGACGGCTCCTACGAGGCGGGCTACGACTCCCCGGTCCGGCACTTCCGGCCCGGTACGACCCGCCAGGTGACGATGGTCGGGACGGGGGTCCACTCGCCGCTGACGCACGAGTTCAGCGGAGTCAAGCGGGCGGGTGACGACCTCTGGGCCGAGGTGCCGCTCTTCTCCGACGGCCCGGGCAACGCGGGCTGGTCCGCGCACACCTCGGCGAAGACGGCGCTCTACCGGGGCACCACCAGGATCGGTGAGATCGAGGACGCGCTGGAGGGCTCGGACGGCTTCCCCGGCCTCGCGCCCGAGGAGGCCGAGTACACCCTGACGACCTCGGTCCGGCGGAGCCCGGCGGTCGACCGGACCTCGACCCGGATCGACGGTTCGTGGACTTTCCGCAGCGCCCGGACGCCGGAGGAGGAGAGCACCCGGATCCCGCTGTCCATGGTCAGGTTCGGCGCCTCGACCGGTCTGGACGGATCCGTTCCGGCGGGCCGCGCGTCGACCTTCCCGGTCACCGTGCAGGGCCCGGCGGCGGGCTCCGGCCTGGCGTCGCTCGCGGTCTCCGTCTCCTACGACGCGGGAGCGACCTGGCACGACGTCCCCGTCAGGGACGGCCGGGTGACCGTACGGAACCCCGCCGAGGGCAAGTCGGTCGCCCTCCGCGGCGAGGTCACCGACACCCGGGGCGGCAAGGGGAGCGTGACCGTGTACGACGCCTACTTCGGCCGGTAGGCCCGCAGGGCGTGTTTCGAAAGTCCCGCCTGCCCCGCGACGCCTGGCACGCCCTCCCCCTGGGCCTGGCGGCCCGGGCGGTACCCCCACGCTGCGTTGTCGGGATCGTCCGAGTACGCCCAGTACGAGGACGACCGCCCCCTGGCTTCGCCGGGGGGACCCCCACCGCCATCGCGATCGCACGCACCAGACGCCGCGGGGCCCGCCCTTCGGGCGGACGGCGCTACTTTCGAAACACGCCCTGGGCCGTACGCGGCAGAGTTACGGGGCGCGCCGCCCGGGTCCGTGGAGACGGGGCCGGGCGGCGCTGTCGTGCCCGTACGCGCCGGAGTTACGCCGATGCCGCCCCGGCGACGATCTCCCGGGCCCGGCGGGCGACGGCCGCGGTGCCGGTGTCGTAGTTGCCGAGTGCGATCACCGTCCAGCCGGACTCGTCGTCGATATCGATATTGGTGGCGGTGCCGGGGCCGCCGCCCGGATGGCCGTAGAGCCGCAGGCCGGCGGTGACGAACTCGTGGAAGCCGTAGCCCGCGTACTCCCGTTCCCCGGCCGGGGTGTCGGCGCCTCGCGGCGGAACCGGCACCTTCCCGGTGGTGATCAGCTCCGTGTACGCCGGGTGCAGCAGGGTGCCCGCGCGGACGGCCTCGGCGAGTCGCAGCAGGTCGGGCGCGGTGGAGTAGGCGCCGGAATCGGGGCCGCCGATGAAGCCGAAGGCCGGGGTGGTGGTGAAGTCGACCCGCTCGCCGCCCGACGGGCGGGACCAGTAAGGGCGGGCGACATCGGTCCTGCTCCGTACGTCGGGCCGGGTGAGGAAGCCGGACGCGGTCATTCCGGCCGGGGTGAAGATCTCCTCGCGGACGTAGTCGTAGTAGGACCGGCCGGAGACGGCGGCCACGACGGCGCCCAGCAGCCAGTAGCCGTCGTTGCTGTAGCCGAACCGGGTGCCCGGGGCGAACCGGGGCGGGGTCGAGCCGATGATCCGCAGGGTGTTCTCGACGGTCTCCTCGACGCCGTTCCAGGTCTGCGGCGGGCCACCGCCGACCGGTGGCCGGCCGATGCCGGAGGTGTGGGTGAGCAGCTGGTGCAGGGTCGTATCGGCGATCGCGGCCGGGAAGCGGTCGGTGTACGTGCCCAGCCGCTCGTGGAATCCGACCAGCCCGCGCGAGGCGAGCCGGGCGATGGCGAGCCCGGTGAGGCACTTGGTGACCGAGGCGAGGCCGAAGACGGTACGGGGCCCGTTGCGCAGGCCCGTCTCCCGGTTCGCCGTGCCGTACGAGCGGGACAGGGCCGTCCTGCCGTCCCGGGCGACGAGGACCGTACCGGAGAACACGTCCCGGGCGGCCAGGTCGGCGACGAAGGCGTCCAGGGCGCCGCCGGGCAGCAGATCCGGATGCGGCGCGTCCCGGCGCGTCCGGGCGGTGGCGGTCGGCGCGGCGGCGGGTAGGCCGGCTTTGGCCGGGGCCGCGCCGGTCGTCAGGGCGGCTCCGGCGGCCAGGGCCCCGGCGCCCAGCGCGCCGAGCACCGAACGCCGGGCGAGGCGCCGTTCGGGCTGTTCGGTTCGTTCGGTTCGTGGCGTCATGGACGGGGGCTCCTGCGGTCGGTTCGGGGACGGTGTCCGGGCCGGTCGGCGGTGATCAGCCGACGGGCCTCGGCGACGATCGGCAGGACCTCCGGTACGTCGTGGTTGGAGAGCACCACGGAGACCCAGCCGTTATCGGGGTGGACCTCTAAAGAGGTGCCGGTTCCGGCGCTGCCGCCGCTGTGCCGCAGCACCCACTGCCCGCCGGTGAGGATCGCGTGCGGCCCGTACCCCTGGAAGGCCAGTTCCGGCACCGGGCCGGTGCCGCCGGGGCCGTCCGGCCGGGGCGGCAGCGCCAGTCTGCCGCTGAGGAAGTGCCGGGTGTGGGCGGAGCCGAGGAGGACGCCGTCCGCCAGGGCGCGGCCGAAGCGGGCCATGTCCCGCGCGGTGGAGAACGCGTCGCCCGACGCCGTGCCGACGAACGGCTTCTCGGCCAGGACGTCGGCCCGCTCCCCGGAGGGGCGGCGGGTATAGGGGCGGGCGAAGTCCGGATCGGCGTCCCAGCGGGGGCGGGTGAACCAGCCGGTGGCGGTCATCCCCGCCGGGCCGAAGACGTGCTCCCGGATGTAGTCGGGGTACGGCCGCCCCGACACCCGGGTCACCAGGGCGCCCAGCAGTTCGTAACCGGAGTTGCTGTAGTGGAACCGGGTGCCTGGGGGAAAACGCAGGGGGGACGCCCGGATGATCGCCGCGATGCCCTCGTGCAGTTCGGCCGAGGACGCCCAGACCCGGGCCCCGGCCCGGAACTCCTCGGTGGCCCGGTAGTCGCCCAGGCCCGAGGTGTGGGTGAGCAGCTGATGGAGGGTGACGTCCGCGATCGCGGCCGGGAGGCCGTCGAGATACGTGCCGAGCCGCTCGTGGTGGACCACCTCGCCCCGTCTGACCAGCTGTTGGACCGCGACGGCCGTGAACAGCTTGGCCGTGGAGGCCAGGGCGAACCGGGTGCCGGGGCCGATGGGCACCCGCCGCGCCCGGTCGGCCGCGCCGTGGGAGCGGGCCAGGACGGTACGCCCCCGGAGCGTCAGCAGCACGGTCCCGGAGAAGGCGTCCCGGGCGGCCCGTTCCGCGACGAACCGGTCCAGCGCGCCACCGGTGCGCAGCTCCCGGGGCGGCCGTCCGCCTCTTGTTGGAGAGTGTCGAGTCATGCCCGGATGTCTACGCGCCGGGGTGTGTCCGGAACCGATCGCTGCGCCATACGACCGCCATATACGGGCACTGCCATGCTGCCGATATGCGAGTGCTGCTGGTCGAGGACGAACAGCCGCTGGCCGGGTATGTCGCGGCCGGGCTGCGGAAGTACGGCTGTGCGGTCGATGTCGCGCACGACGGCCGGACGGCTCTGGAGAAGTGCGCGGTCGTGCCGTACGACGTGGTGGTGCTCGACCGTGATCTGCCGGGGGTGCACGGGGACACGGTCTGCCGTCGGCTCGCCCGGGAGGGCCGGTCGCGGGTGCTGATGCTGACCGCTTCGGACGCGGTGGAGGACCGGGTGGACGGGCTGGCCCTGGGCGCCGACGACTATCTGGGCAAGCCGTTCGCGTTCTCCGAACTCGTCGCGCGGGTGGGGGCGCTGGCCCGGCGCAGCGCCCCGGCGAGCCCGCCGGTGCTGCGGGCCGGTGATCTGGTGGTGGACCCCGCGCGGCGGACGGCGGAGCGGGCCGGGCGGCTGCTGCGGCTGACGCCGAAGGAGTTCGGGATCCTGGTCCGGCTGCTGGCCGCCGACGGTGCCGTGGTGAGCGCCGAGACCCTGCTCGACAAGGTGTGGGACGAGCACGCGGATCCGTTCACCAATGCCGTACGGATCACCGTGGGGACGCTGCGGCGGAAGCTCGGCGAGCCCCGGCTGATCGAGACGGTGATCGGCGCGGGTTACCGGCTGGCACCGCCGTGACGGGCCGGGCCGTGAGCGGGCGTGACGGTCCGGGGCGTCCGGCGGCGGGGGAGGACCGGGCCGTGCCGGGGGCCGGCCGGGGGCGGTGGGGGCGGGCCGTCGGGGTCCGGCTGACCGCCCGGAGCAGGCTCGCCCTGCTCTCCACGGGGCTGGTTCTGGTGGCGGGGGCGCTGTTGAGCGCGCTGACGTTTCTGCTGGTCCGGCGGAATCTGGAACACCGCTGGGTGGTACGGGTGGACCGGGCGGGGCCCCCGTCGGCGGGGCCCACCGGCACGCCCGGAGCCGGTGCCTCTGCCCCTGCGCCTGCTCCTGCTCCTGCGCCTGCCGATGCCGATGGCGGTCCCGTGGTGTCGGGTGCGGATCTGCCCCGGCTGCCGGGCCGGGACGAACTCGCCGACGCGGGCCGCCGGATACGGGCCGACGCCCTCTCCGAGCTGATCACACAGGCCGCAACGGCGCTCGTCGTGGTCACCGTCCTGACCGCGGTACTCGCCTGGTTCCTGGCCGGGCGGGTGCTGCGTCCGCTCCGTACCGTCGCCGCCACCGCGCGGCGGCTCTCGGCGGAGAATCTGGCGGACCGGGTGCCGGTCCGCCGCCCCGACGACGAACTCGCGGCCCTGGCCCGGACGATCAACGACATGCTCGACCGGGTCGAGCGGGGGGTGGTGGAGCGCGGCCGGATCCTGGAGAGCCAGCGGATGTTCGCCGCCAACGCGGCACATGAACTGCGCACGCCGCTGACGACGATCCGTACCGCCGTGGACGTCACCCTTGACGGCGATCCGGCCCGGGACGAACTCCTCACCATGGCCGAGGACATCAGAAACGCGGTCGCCCAAGGGCAGCGGACCCTCGACGGGCTGCTCGTACTGGCCCGGGGCCGGGCGGGCGCGCTGGTGCCCGTACCGCTCGATCTCCGCCGGATCGCCGCGGACGCCGCCGACCGCGCGGCAGGTTCGGCGGCCGGCCGCCGGATCACGCTCGAAAGCGATCTGGCGGCGGCGCCGGTCGCGGGGGAGCCGATTCTGCTGGAGCGGGCCGTGGGCAATCTGCTGGAGAACGCGGTCCGGCACAACCACCCCGGCGGGGAGATCACGGTGACCACGGGCACCTCCGCCGCCGGGGCGTTCGTACGGGTCGTCAACACCGGCCGCCGGATAGCCCCCGACGAGGCGCGCGGTCTGCCGGAGCCCTTCGTCCGGGGCAGCGGCGCCCGGACCCGCTCGGACGGCGGCGCCGGGCTCGGGCTGTCGATCGTCCGGGCGGTCGCCACCGCCCACGCCGGCGAACTGACCGTCACCGCGCGCCCGGGCGGCGGTCTGGAGGTGCTGGTCAGTCTGCCCGTACGGCGGCTCTACGGGGACGGCGCCGGTGGCGCCGGGTCCAAAGCCGGGTCCGGCGCTGGGGACAGTGCCGGGGCCGGGGACGGGCCGATATCCCTGAGGGCGGGGGCGGCTTCCGGCCCGGGGAAGGTTCGGGGCTGAGCCCCCATCCCTCTCGTGGACATCCCCGATGTCCCGGGCGTCCGCCGCCGGTTGACTGCCGGAAACGGGTCCGGTCCGCCCGGTGCGGGCCGGTCCGGGGCATCGACCGATCAAGGGGCAGGAGATGGCCGATATGGGCGAGGGGAACGATCCGGGGACCTTCTTACGGGCACGGCGGCGCCGTCATGAGCGGCGCGACCGCCGACGGCGGGCCGGACTGCTCGCCATGGCGGGGGCATTGGTGTTGGCACTGTCGACGGGGGAGGCGGGAGCGGCGGGAGACAGGGGCCGGTCCGGCGGTACGGATTCCTGGAATCCGGCTGCCGGGGCCGGGGACACCCGGCCCGCGACCCGGGCCGCGCTGGACGCGATCGTGACGGGCGGGACGCCGGGAGCCCTGGCCCGGGTGACCGACGGGTCCGTCCGCTGGACCGGGACGGCCGGGACCGCCGACCGGCGGACCGGGCAGCCGCGCCGCGCGGACGAGCGGTTCCGGATCGGCAGCCCGACCAAGACCTTCACCGCCACCGTGCTGCTCCAGCTGGAGGCGGAGGGCGTACTCGGCCTCGACGACAGTGTCGAGAAGTGGCTGCCCGGGGTGGTCCGCGGCCGGGGCCACGACGGGCGGCGGGTCTCCCTGCGGCAACTGCTCAACCACACCAGCGGCATCCCGGGCTACAACCGGGACCCCGGCTTCCTGGCCCGGTTCACGGGGGAGGCGTTCCTGGAGCACCGGTACGACGGGGCGACCCCCGGGGAACTGGTCCGGATCGGGCTCTCCCATCCGCCGGAGTTCCCGCCCGGTACCGGCTGGTCGTACTCCGACACCAACTACGTCCTGGCGGGCCTGGTGATCGAGCGGGCCACCGGCGACGACTACGCGGCCCAGATCGAACGGCGGATCATCCGGCCGCTGGGGCTCTCCGGCACCACCGTGCCCGGTACGTCCCCCGAGGTGCCCCGGCCGCACGCCCGGCACTACTCACGGCTCTACTCGGACGATCCGGGCGCGCGGATCCACGACGTCACCCGGTTCGATCCCTCGGTCGCCGGGGCGGCCGGGGAGATCATCTCCACCACCGCCGATCTGAACCGGTTCTACGCGGCCCTGCTCGGCGGCCGGCTCCTCCCCGCCGGTCAACTGGCCCGGATGCTGGAGGGGATCCCGATCGGCGGCCCCGAAGCCCCTGGTGGTCCCGGTGGTCCCGGTGGAGGGCCGGGCCGCGACGGGGAGCGGTCGGGTGCCGCGTACGGACTGGGCATCCGCTCGGACCGGCTCTCCTGCGGGGTGACCGTCTGGGGCCACGGCGGCCAGGTGCCAGGCTCCCTCACCCGGGCCGCGGC
This sequence comes from Streptomyces sp. NPDC020875, assembly GCF_040641415.1. NCBI lineage: Bacteria > Bacillati > Actinomycetota > Actinomycetes > Kitasatosporales > Streptomycetaceae > Streptomyces > Streptomyces sp. NPDC020875. Next base: position 135,963 of record NZ_JBFADP010000007.1, read on the forward strand.
GACCCGCGACGGCCGCCATGTGCTCACCCTCAACCGGAACGGGGACTGGGGCGAACAGCGGCTGGAGGACGCCGTACTGGAGGCGGAGTTCTGCGGCCGGGGGCGTACGGCCTCCTGAGACCGTTCACCGGCGGTGGCACCGTGTTCCGGCGGCGGCACGTGTTCCGGCGGGGGTTGTCAGGACGCGCGGCGGCGCAGCGCCGGATCCGTGATCGCGGGTACGGCGGTCGGGTTCTTCTCCTGGGGCGCGAGGTCCACCCCGGGTGCCACGACGGCGTCGACGGCGTCCAGGATCTCGGCGGACAGGACGGTGTCGGCGGCGGCCAGCTGGGACTCCAGGTGCTCCATGGTCCTGGGGCCGATCAGGGCGCAGGTGACCGCCGGGTGGGCGGTCACGAAGCCGAGCGCCAGCTGGATCATCGTGAGCCCGGCTTCGTCGGCGATCGCGGCCAGTCGCTCGACGGCGGCCGTCTTGGCCCGGTTCTCCGGTACGGAGACGTCGAAGCGGCCGGGCATGAACGCCGACCTGTTCGTGGTGATCTCGCGGCCCTCGCGGACGGCGCCGGAGAGCCAGCCGGACGCCAGCGGGCTCCAGACGAGGACCCCGAGGCCGTACTCCTGGGCGATGGGCAGGATCTCGGTCTCGGCGCCGCGTTGCAGGATCGAGTAGTTCGGCTGCTCGGTGACATAGCGGCCCAGCCGGTGTTCGCGGGCGGCCCACTGGGACTCGACCAGCCGGTACGCGGGGAAGGTCGAGGTGCCGAAGTAGCGGATCTTTCCGGCGCGCCGGAAGTCGGTGAGCGCCGCGAGGGTCTCCTCGTCGCCGGTGAGCGGGTCCCAGCGGTGGATCTGATAGAGGTCGATGTGGTCGGTGCCGAGCCGTCGCAGGCTGTCGTCGAGGGCCCGGGTGAGCCAGCGCCGCGACGCCCCGCGGCGGTTGGGTTCGTCGCCCATGGGCAGTGCGGCCTTGGTGGCGAGTACGACGTCGTCGCGGCGCCCGGCGATCGCCTTGCCGACCAGCTCTTCCGACTGGCCGCCGCTGTAGACGTCGGCGGTGTCCACGAGGTTGATCCCGGCGTCCAGGGCGGCGCCGACGATCCGGTCGGCGTCGCCCTGGCCGGTGCGGCCGAGGGCGCCGAAGTTCATCGCGCCCAGCGCCAGTGAGCTGATCCGGACACCGGTACGGCCCAGCGTGCGGTACTGCATGGTCGTCCTCCGAGATCTGGTCCCGGCCCGAGGCCGCCCGAGGGCGCGCGGGCACGGGAACGCGGCAGGACCGAAACGGAACCTCGATCCGTTTCGACGATACGGAACGCCGATCCGTTTTCGCAAGAGTCCGCGGAGCGGGGGAGAGGGGGCGCGTGCTGAGGGGAGTTCGTCAGAGGGGGTCCGGCAAGGGCAGGGCCGGGGGTGGCTCAAGGTGTGGCGAGAGCCGTGAGCGCCGAGCAGGCCCGGACCATGGCGTCCAGGTCCCGGTGGCCGTCCGGGATGCCCCGGAGCAGAAAGCCCGCAGTGACGGCCAGCAGTGACGAGGCGATCAGCGTCGCCTCGGCCCGGCCGACCGGGCGGGCCGCCGGGCCGTCGGTGACGGGCCGGCCGGTGAGCAGCTCGGCCAGCGCGTCCCGCTGGGCCCGCTGGAGCCGCAGACACTCGTCGCGGAAGAACGGGTCCTCCAGGCAGAGCAGCACCATCAGGACTTCGAGCCGGGCCTCTTCGGGGAAGTCGTCGGTCACCCCGGCGGCGACCCACCGGGCGTACGCCTCGACCAGGCCGGGCAGGGTCGCCCCGGCCGTACCGAGCCGGGCGACTCCCTCCGCGTACTCGGCGACGCTCTCCTCGACCACCGCGAGAAAGAGATCCCGCTTGCTGCCGAAGATCGAGTAGACGGCGCCGGTGGTGAGGTCGGCCGCCTCGGCGATGGTGTCGACGGGGACGCTGGTGCCCCGGGTCGTGAGGAGGTGCCGGGTCGACGCCAGCAGGGCCCTGCGGTTGTGTTCCCGTTGTTCGGCGCGGGTGCGGCGCATGAGAGTCCCTGGAGGTTCGGACGGCGGCGGGGTCCGGAAGGCGGAACGCCCGGCGGGCCGCCGTCGCTGTCGTGCCCGCGTCGAGACTACCGGGCCCTCGCGGCGGCCAGCCCGATCTCGATCTGGACCGCGGCCAGTTCCCGGGGGTCGTACGCGCGGCCGGGGAAGTCGCGGGCCATCTCCGCGCACCGGCGGTTGAACCAGCTCCGCAGTCGCGCCCGGCCACCGGGATCGGCGCCGCCGTCCGCCGCCGGGTCGGTGACGAGCCGGGTCAGCATGCCGCCGGTACGGAGGGCGATGGTGTACGCGATCCAGCGGAGGTCGTACCTCTCGGCGACGGTCGCCGGACGGCCGTACGCGGGGTCCGCCGCCATCTCGCGGAACGCCCCGGCCGTCCGGCCGGTGAACAGCAGGCCCTCGTCGACCGCCGCGGCGATCGGCGAACCCGGCGGGAAGCGGTCCCGGGCGGCGTCCGCGACGGCGGTCAGCAGCTCCCCGTCCCGGGTGAGCCGTTCGGCGGCCCGGTCGAGCAGGGCGGCGTAGCGGTGGCCGCTGTCGGAGACGTCCCCCAGCTGGGGTGTGTGCCACATCGGGGTCTCCGGCAGCACGCCGAGGGCCCCGTGCCGGGCCGCGTAGTAGATGCTCGAAGCGCCGGGCGGCAGTTGCTCGCCCGTCCCGGGCGCCGCGAGCGGGGGCAGTAGAAAGGAGCCCGGGCCGATGGGTTCGGCGCCGCCGTCGACCGGGCCGCGATGGAACGGCAGTCCGCGTCGGGCCACGGCCCGTTCGACATCGGATATCAGCGCCGGTACGGGCCGGTTCATCATGAAGTGGAAGCCGGAGAAATCCGAACTGTGCAGGCTGTAGACGAGCTTTGGCGTCAGTTCGTCGATGACCGTCATCAACCGGCGGGTTTCCGGGAGGGGTCGGTCGAATCCCCCGGATACCGGGAAGGTCCATTCGACCTGATTGCGGAAGGCGGGCCGGTAGAAGTTCCGGTAGTAGTTCCGGATGGTGTGCGGTCCGCCGTACCAGCCGTCGCCCAGCGCCGCCGCGTCCGGATCCATACAGGGGACGATGTGCCAGGTCAGATCGAGCCCCTCGGCGAACTCCGGCCGCCTGGCCGCCAGGCGGGCCAGCTGAAGGGCTGTCAGGAAGCCGGTCGGTTCGTTGGGGTGGGGACCGCCGAGTACGAGGGCGTTCTCCCGGCCCTTGCCGACGGAGAGCAGCAGGATCTCCCGGCCGCCCCGGGAGCGGCCGATCGTCCGCAGGTCGGTACGGCGCGGATGGGCGTCGGCAACGGCCCTGATGGCGCCGTGTAATTCCCGGAGAGTCGGATACCGGCGCATTGCGGGAAGGTCGGATTCCCAGCTCCCGGCGGCGGGTTCCGGGCGAGCGCCGGAGCCGGTGGTGAATCCCGTGGTGGACGCGGTGACGGCGGCCATCGCGCCGATCGAGCCGGTGGTTCGGAGAAAGGTGCGGCGGTTGTTTCCGGACGGATTCGCCATGCTCTCACTCCCGTTGATGGGCGTTCGATAATGCAATTATCACCATCATGGTGTTATCGAAGTCAAGGGAGATGAGGCAGGAGGGGCCGCCGGGCAGGCGGATGCCGGGGGATGCGAGGGAGATGCCGGGGCGCAGTGTGGCGGCGTACAGCCGCCAGGATTATGACGGTTTGTCAGACTTCGCGGACGGCGAGGAACCGGGTCAGCAGCAGCCGGAGCAGCGGCGCCTGTTCCAGCGGGGCGAATCCGGGGTCCGTGGCGACCCGGGCGAAGAGCGCGTCGAACTGGGCCGCGACCCAGGTGGCCGCCGCCTCCGGGGCGAGATCCGGGTCGATCCGTCCCGCGTCGGCCGCCCGCGCGAGCAGACCGGCGATCGCCGTCCGCAGTTCGAGGTCGTTCCGGGAGAGCAGGGCGGCCACGGCCTCGTCGCGCTGCGCCTCGGCGGCGGTGTCGAGGGTCAGGCTCGCGTACGCGGGGTCGGCGGCCAGCTCCGCCACGGTGTCGACCAGGGTGAAGAGCGCCGCCAGCGGGTCGTCGGCGGCGGCCAGCTCGGCGAGATAGGCCGAGGTGTCGGCGCCTTCCTTCTCGATCAGGGCCAGCACGATGGCGTGCTTCGTCGGGAAGTAGTGGAAGAGATTGCCGGGGCTCATGCCCGCCCGGGCCGAGATGTCCGCCGTCCGGGTGGCGTGGAAGCCCTTCTCCGCGAAACAGGCCGCGGCGGACTCCAGGATCCGGCCGCGCCGGGCGGCGTGCTTGACGGGGTCGACGGTGCGCATGGTCGGGCCAGCCTATCGGGCCGGGGTCCGCGCGCCGGATCCTCGCGCGGGGTCGGCCCGCCGGGCGGCCGGGGTCCGTACGCCGGGCCGGTCCGCAGGTCCGTCGGGCGGCCGGGGCCCGGGGGCCGTACGCCGGGTCCGTCCTGAGGAGGACGCCGGAGTACGGCGGCAAGGGGGACGACTTCGAAGGGCCGGGCCGGAAGGATCGGGGTGTGATCGAACTTTCCCGCCGGACCGCGCCCCCGCCTTCGACCGTTGCCTACCGCAGCTGTGTGACCCTCGCACTCGTCGGAGCGCTGGCCTCGACCCTGCCGTACGCGATCGCCGACAGCGGTCCCGGACGCCCGGCGACGGTGGCGGACTGGACCACGGTCGCGGACACCGCTCCGATACCGGGCCCGGCGTACGTTCCCGTCGGGGATCCGTACCGGGTGCCTGCCGGGCCGGGGGCGCCCGCGTACGGCTCCGGCACCGCTCACGGCTCCGGCTCCGGGCACGGATCAGGCGGTACGGGCGCGGCTCCGGCGGGACGTACCGCCCCCGGGTCCCATCACGCGTCTGTCCGGGGCGGCCTCGGCTCCGGCCCCGCTCCCGCCTTCGGCGAGGGCGCCGGGCCCCGGCGACAGCCCGTAGAACCGTAGGACCGTAGATCCGTAACCCCGCGCCCGCGACGTCCGGATGCCGGGTGCGCCGGAGTTCACATGCTCCACTGGTCCAGCAGCGCGTCCGTCAGATCGGGGCCGCCGGGGGTGCCGTCGCCCGGCCCGTGGAGGTTCTGCTCGGTCCAGATCGCCTTGCCCCGGGCCGTGTACCGGGTGCCCCAGCGGTCCGCGAGCTGCGCCACCAGGAAGAGCCCCCGGCCGCCCTCGTCGGTGATCGACGCCCGCCGCAGATGCGGTGCCGTACTGCTGCCGTCGAAGACCTCGCAGATCAACGAGGTGCTGTGGATCATCCGTACGGTGATGGGCTGGGAGGCGTACCGGATGGCGTTGGTGATCAGCTCACTGATGATCAGTTCCGTGGTGAAGGAGATGTTCTCCAGGCCCCACTCGCGGAGCCGGGCCGAGCACTCGGCGCGTACGGGGGCGACGGCGGCCGTGTCCGACGGTACGTGCCACTCCGCGATCCGCTCCGGGTCCAGCCGGTGGGTCCGGGCCACCAGGAGCGCGATGTCGTCCCGGGGCTGGGCGCCGGGGAGCGCGGCGAGCACGGCCCGTACGGTCGCCTCCGGGTCGAGGCCGGGGCGGCCCGACGCGGCGTCGCAGAGCAGGTCGAGCCCGGTGTCGATGTCCCGGTCGGGGCGTTCGATCAGGCCGTCCGTGTACAGCACCAGCCGGGCGCCCTCCGCCAGCCGGAACCGGGTGGTCTCGACGGGCAGTCCGCCGCCGCTCCCCAGGGGCGGCGACACGGGTACGTCGAGGACGTGGGCCCGGCCGTCGGGTTCGACCACGACCGGCGGCGGATGTCCGGCCCTGGCCATCACACAGTCGCCGGTGACCGGGTCGTAGACGGCGTAGACGCAGGTCGCGCCGGTGACGTCGGGCCCGTTGTCGCCGGGGGTGCGCTCCTGGTCCATCCGGTCGACGAGTTCGTCGAGGTGGCCGAGGATGTCGTCGGGCGGCAGATCGAGGGCGGAGAAATTGTGTACGGCGGTACGGAGCCGGCCCATGGTCGCCGCCGCGTGCAGCCCGTGGCCGACGACGTCGCCGACGACGAGCGCGACCCGGGCGCCCGGCAGCGGGATCACGTCGAACCAGTCGCCGCCGACCCCGGCCTGCGCGGGCAGATAGCGGTACGCGACCTCCACCGCCTCCTGCGCCGGGAGATAACGCGGCATCAGGCTGTGCTGGAGCGTGACGGCCATGGTGTGCTCACGGGTGTAGCGGCGGGCGTTGTCGAGGGAGGCGCCGGCCCGGGCCGCGACCTCCTCGGCGAGCGCCAGATCGTCCGCGTCGAACGGCTCCGGCCGGTCCGCGCGCCAGAAGCAGACCACGCCGAGCAGGGTGCCCCGGGCCGCGAGCGGGGCCGCGAGCAGGGTGTGGACCCCGTACTCCACCAGCTGCCGGGCGCCCCCGGGGTCCTGGGTCCGCCAGTCCCGGGCGGCCCTCAGCTCGGGCTCCAGAACCGGGCGGCCCGTGGTCATACTGCGGGCCTGCGGGGTGGCGGAGGCCAGTTCGATCCGGGAGCCCTCCGGGTAGAACGGGGCGTCGTCGCGGATCCCGGCGACGACGATCCGGCGGACGTCGCGCTCCGTGCCGTGGAGTTCGTCGCCGCGCAGCACCGCGTCCGCGAGGTCGACGGTGACGAAGTCGGCGAACCGGCCGACGGTCGTCTCCGCCAGCTCCCGGGCGGTCCGGCGGACGTCCAGGGTGCTGCCGATCCGCATCCCGGCCTCGTAGACGACGCGGAGCCGCCGCTGGGCTGCCTCGGCCCGGCCGGACGCCGCCAGCAGTTCGGTGGTGTCGCGTACGGTGGCGACCCGCCCGGCGCCGGTCCTGCCCTCGGTGCCGCTTCTGCCTTCGGCGCTGCTCTTGCCCTCGGCGTTCTCGGGTTTGCCGACCGGGCTGCCGGAAGGGGCGGGGGCGTACGCGCCCCGGGTGGGTCGCTGGCTGACGGCCAGGGTCCGCTCCCCGACCAGGAACAGTTCGTCGGTCGCCTCCCGGCCCGACACCAGCAGCTCCGCCAGTTCCGGCGGCAGATCGAGCCCCGCCACCCCCCGGCCCTCCGCGTCCGGCGGCAGGTCCAGCAGCCGCCGCGCCTCGTCGTTGACGAGCCGCAGCCCGCCGTCGGGGCCCACGATGACGACGCCCTCGCGGACGGAGTGCAGCACCGCGTCATGGTGTTCGTACATCCGGGTGATCTCGGCCGGTCCGAGGCCGTGGGTCTGGCGCAGCAGCCGACGGCTGAGCAGGGCGGTCCCCCCGGTACTCAGGGCCACCGCGGCGGCGGCCCCGCCCAGGACGGCGGGCAGCTGCTCCCGGGCGGCGGACTGGATCCGGGCGACCGTGACACCCGCCCCGACGGCGCCGACCACCGCGCCGTCCGGCCCGCGTACCGGGACGTACGCCCTGACCTGCGGCCCGAGGGTGCCCACCCAGTCCTCGACCACGGTCTCCCCGGCCAGCAGGGGCTTGATATCGGTCGACGACGGCTTGCCGATCCGGTCCGGGAACGGATGGGTGAGCCGGATGCCCTTCCGGTCGAGCACCACGACGAAGTCGACCCCGGCCCCCTTACGGGCCTCCTCGACCCTCGGTTGCAGTACGGCGGTCGGATCCGGCGACTGGATGGCCGCGGCCGTCCCCGGGGCATGGGCGAACCCCTCGGCGATCGCCAGGGACCGGCTGCCAGCCTCCTGATGGCTCTCCTGCCGCGCCATGACCAGCAGCAGGACGACGGCGCCGAGGGTGAGCAGGATGACGACGACGAGCTGGAGCAGAAACATCTGCCCCACGACACTGCGCGGCCCGAGAACGGACCGCGCCCCGCCGCCATCCGCCCCGGAGGAGCGCCCGGATCGCACCATGAGCCATTTTTATCCAGATATCCGAGGCTCCGCCTCTGCTGGACCCGGCGCGGAAGCCGGTAGAGGGGGCGCATAGGCGGTCACCGCTACGGCACCACACGGCGCGGGAGGGGCTTGGCGGGGCGCGGGGGCTTGGCGGGGTGGGCGGATTGGCCCCGCGGGCGCGGGGAGCACGCGTACCGGGCGGTGTACGACATCGGCGGCCGAGGACCATCCCCGCTCGCGCGGGGAGTACGTGTTCCGTGCAACCCCAAGGCGGCGCGAAGTGGGACCATCCCCGCACGCGCGGGGAGCACCCGAGCTGGAGGAGCTTGTCGAAGAACTTGATGGGGCCATCCCCGCTCGCGCGGGGAGCACCCGTACGGGACGCTCGCCGGAAGCTCGGACTTGGGGCCATCCCCGCTCGCGCGGGGAGCACGACGGCTCTCAGGAGCTGATCCCGCAGGGCCGGGGACCATCCCCGCTCGCGCGGGGAGCACCCGGTCATCTGGGCCCACGCCTGGGGCGACCCGGGACCATCCCCGCTCGCGCGGGGAGCACTTGGCCAGCCAGATCGACGCGCAGAAAGAGGAGGGACCATCCCCGCACGCGCGGGGAGCACCGAGGTAGTGACTCGCCGGGCGGTCACTTTCCGGGACCATCCCCGCACGCGCGGGGAGCACGTCGCCGACATCAGCCCGCCCACCGTCGCCGTGGGACCATCCCCGCACGCGCGGGGAGCACGGGCCAGCAGAACGGCAAGGGATACGCCCCCAGGGACCATCCCCGCTCGCGCGGGGAGCACGACCCCGCCACGCCGTCGTACGGTCCCCGCTCGGGACCATCCCCGCTCGCGCGGGGAGCACACCGCCTGGGGCCTGACCGCCGCCACGATCGCGGGACCATCCCCGCTCGCGCGGGGAGCACCCGGCCGCCCCGGACGAGTTCGACGACGGGCCGGGACCATCCCCGCTCGCGCGGGGAGCACAGTTTCCCACCTGCGGGTTTGTCAGGTGGGGGTGGCGTTTTTGCTTACTAGTGGGGAATCCGGCGAAGGGGGCGAACGGTGTGAACGGGGTGGCCGCCGGGGCGTATCGATTGGCATGCCTTCCACCTCCGTTCGTCGGTGTCGAGCGCTGACGATACCGGGCGGGGCACAGGCCCCGTCGGCGCTTCGGCAGGGCCGCCGTACGGCAGGGGAATGTCACTCCTCTGCTACGGCCGGGCTTCGCCCGGTGTCGTCCGCCGCCCCGATCCGGCCTCCTGACCTGCGGTGATAGTCGTCCGCGCATGACCGCCTTATCCATATCCGTCTTGGACGCGGCGGCGGGGCCGCTGTTCTGCTCGGCACGGAAAGGGCCAGGACATCCTTACGGAAGGACGTACTCACCATGACCGATCGCCATCTCTCCCGCCGGGCCGCGCTCGTCGCCGTCGCCGGGATCGCGGCCGTGCCTCTCGTCGGCTGTGGTAACGACGAGACGCCGGACCGGAAGGCGCCGCCGGGCGGTACCCGCAAGCCCGACCCCACCGGCCCCACCAACCACACCGGTCAAACCGGGCCCGCCTTCGCGGCGCTGGAGCGGAAGTACAAGGCGGTGCTCGGGGTGTACGCGGTGGACACCGGCAGCGGGCGTACCGTCGTCCACCGGCCCGACGAGCGGTTCGCCTACGCGTCCACCTGCAAGGCGCTCATCGCCGGAGCCGTACTGAAGCGGAACACCCTGCGTCAGATGGAGCGGCGGATCGTCTTCGGCCCGGAGGTGATCGAGCCGCACTCGCCGATCACCGAGCCCCGGGTGGGGAAGGGCATGAGCCTGCGCGAACTCTGCGACGCGACCGTCCGCTACAGCGACAACGCGGCGGCCAATCTCCTCTTCGACGAGCTGGGCGGGCCCGCCGGGCTCCAGAAGGCGTTGCGCGCGATCGGCGACCGGGTCACCCGGTGCGACCGGTACGAGACCGAGCTGAGCGCCGCCGTGCCCGGTGACCTCCGGGACACCAGTACGGCGCGCGCCCTCGCCGCCGATCTGCGGGAGTACGCCCTCGGGAACGTGCTCCCGGGCGACCGGCGGGCCGTTCTCGTCGACTGGCTGAAGCGGAACACCACCGGTGACGCGCTGATCAGGGCCGGGGCGCCCGAGGGCTGGACGGTCGGTGACAAGACGGGTTCCGGCGGCTACGGCACCCGTAACGACATCGCCGTCGTCTGGCCGCCGGGCCGCGCGCCGATCGTGCTGGCCGCGCTCTCCAAGAAGGACGTCGAGGACGCGAAGCCGGAGGACGCTCTGATCGCCGAGGCGGCCGGGGTCGCGCTCGGCGTCTTCGTCTGACGGTACGTCTCGTCCCGGCCGCCGGAGCGAGAACGGAGGCGGGCCCGGAGGCGAGGCGCACTCGGAGGCGAGGCGAGGCGAGGCGGGCCCGGGGCGGGTGGCGGGAAAGGTGGGGTACGCGTCCCTTCGGCCACTGCCGCCGCCCGTCCCCGCCCGCCTAGCGTGACGGGGACCGATGGAAATCCACCCGTGAGACGACGGTGCCGCCCGTGTTCGAATTCCTGCTCATCCTTCATGTGATCGCCGCGATCGTCGCGGTGGGGCCGGTGACCGTGGCCGCCAGTATGTTTCCGCCCGTACTGCGCCGGGCGCGGGCCGAACCCGGGGCCGGTGAGCATCTGGCCGTCCTCCGGGTGCTGCACCGGATCTGCCGGGTGTACGCGGCCGTCGGGATCGCCGTGCCCGTGCTCGGGGTGGCCACGGCCCTCAGTCTGGGGGTGCTCGGTGACGGCTGGCTGATCGTCTCGATGGCGCTCACCGGTGCCGCCGCGGCCGTTCTGGTGGTCCTGCTGCCCCGCCAGGAGGAGGCGATCGCGGCGGTCGGGGCGGTGGGGGGCGGGGGTGCGGGAGCCGGACTGGCGGCGCTCACCGGGGTCTTCAACCTCCTGTGGGCCGTGGTCACGGCCCTGATGATCATCCGACCGGGGTCGACCACGGGCGGCTGACCTGAGTGGCTGTCATCGCTACCACCAACAGAGGTACTTAAGCCGCATTTATACGATGAACTGATCGCGCATGGGGAGGGTGCAGTCCGTGGACCAAGGACCGGTCAGCACGGAAGGCACCCCTCATGAGACGCATCCCCGGGCGACGGCCCGTACCGGGCGGTCGGCGCGGACGCGGTCTGGCCGCCGTCTGCTGCGCGCTGGGCGCGGGGCTCATCGCCCTGACCCCGTCGGTCGCCGCGAGCGCCACGAGCCCGGTGGGCCCGGCGGACCCCGGGGGAGCGACCGGTGCGGCGGGAGCGACCAGCGTGGCGGGCGTGGCGGGCGCGGCGGGGGTGACCGAGACCGCTGAGCCGGGCGGCACCGGTACGGCCCCGGCGGCGGCCGACGGGGCGTCACCCGGGAGCAACCGTACGGCCCGTGAGACAGGGCCCCGCTCCCCGGGGCGCGCCGATCTCGCCGTCCGCTGGGAACCGGTCGACACCCCCGCTTCCGGATCGGCGTCCGCCTCGGCCGGGCCCGGGGGAGTGTCCGCAGGCCCGGTCCCGGGCCCAGGCACGGCCGCCGGCACCATCAGGCCCGGCACCACCGGCACCGAGCCCGGTGCCCAGCCCGAAGCCGACGTCACCGTCACCGACCCCGGCGCCGACGTCACCGTCACCGGCCCCGGCGGTTCCGCCGCCGCCGGGGCGCCCGGCGCCCGGTCCGAGGCCACCGACCAGGGCGGCACCCCGGAGACCGCCGCCACGGAGAGCACCCCGTACACCTATCGCGTCTCGGTGGAGAACCACGGCCCCTCCCAGGCCGTGGACGTCGTCGTCACCGACCGGCTGCCCGACTCCCTGGTCTTCGTCTCGTCCTCCGACGGCTGTACGGCCGACGGGCAGAACATCACCTGCGGCCCGCTGGCCACCCTCGACGTCGGCGAGACCCATACCTGGCTGCTCACGGTCCGGCCCGCCGACGACTACACCGGCGACGGCTCCGACATCACCAATGTCGCCGTGGTCAGCTCCGACACCGAGGACCCCGACGAGGAGAACAACACCGCCACGCATACCGGTGTCCCGGTTACCCCCGGCACCGGGCGGGCCGACCTCGCCCTGACCAAGACCTCGGTACTGCCCCCGGGCCGTACCGACACCGTGCTGCCGGGCGACCGGTTCACCTATCGGATCACCGTCCGCAACAACGGGCCCGCGACGGCCGTCGGGGTCCGGGTCACCGACGCGCTCCCCGCCGTACTGGCCTTCGAGTCGTCGCCGGACGGCTGCGAGCCGTCCCCGGACGACGACCGTACGGTGCTCTGCCCGGTCCTGGACCGGCTCCCGGCCGGGGAGTCCGTCACGTACGAACTGCTGGTACGGGTCCGGGAGGACGCCGAACTACGCGGCGGCGGGGGCGGAGGCGGCGGCGACCACCACGGAGGCGGCGGCGACCACGGTGGCGACGACCCCGCCCACCAGCACCGGCGCTGCGAGATCGAGAACACGGCCTATGTCACCGCCGTGACCCGTGACCCCGTACCCGGGAACAACAACAACCGGCCCGGTACGACCGGCCCCGGCGGCGGACCCCTCTATCTGGAGCACCCGGACGACAACGGCCCGCAGAACCCGCACGAACCGCACCACCCGCACCATCCGCAGGAACCGAACCAGCCCCACGAACCGCAAGAACCCCACAAGCCGCATAAGCCGCATCAGCTCGCCCAGACCGGGCGGGAGATCCCCGGCTGGCTGCCCTGGTCCGCCGGGCTGACCCTGGCCACCGGCGGCGCCCTCGTCCTGCTCTCCCGCCGTCAGCTGCGCGCCCCCGGCCCGTCCGGCACCCCGGAGGAGGGCCCCCGGCCATGAGAAACCCCACGGCCCGGCCCCGTACAGCTCGGCTCCGTACGGCCCGGCCCCGTACGGTCCACCGCCCCACCCGCCGGTTCGGATCCGTACTCGCCCTCGCCCTGGCCGCCGTACTCGCCGCCCTGCTGCTCGCCCCGCCGCCGACCCACGCGGCGGCCCCGCGCGCCCTCAGCTTCCCCGTCCACGAACCCTTCGACGGACCGACCGGCAACCTCGGCAGCCTCACCGGTACCGCCAGCTATCAGAGCGGCGGCTGGCTCCGGCTGACCAGCGCCGCCACCCAGCAGGCGGGCGGCTGGGAGATGAACGACTCCTTCCCCACCAGCCTCGGGATCGTCGCCGAGTTCACCTACTCCACCTACGGCGGCACCACCTTCGACGGCAAACGCGGCGACGGCCTCACCTTCTTCCTCGCCGACGGCTCCGCGGCCAACGGCACGGGCGCCACCGGCGGCAGCCTCGGCTATGCCTGCGGCGGCGGCCCGCCCTGCAACCGGCCCGGTGTCCCGGGCGCCTTCCTCGGGATCGGCCTGGACGAGTTCGGCAACTTCTCGTCCAACGCCGTCGGCAACGGCGGCCCCGGCGGCCAGGCCAACCGGATCGTGCTGCGCGGCGGCGGCAACAACAACACCGGCTACCGCTTCGGCACCTCCGCCGCCGGACCCGGCGGCACCGTGGAGACCCAAGGCCGGGGCGACTACCGCACGGTCCGGGTCACGGTCACCCCCAGCGGCGGCCGGCTGATGGTCTCCATCTGGTCCGACACCGGACCCGGCACCGCGCTCAACCAGGTCATCAGCAACTACGACGTCTCCACCATCACCAATCAGCCGACTCTCCCCTCCTCCCTCAAGGTCGGCTTCTCGGGCAGTACCGGGCTCGCCACCAATATCCACGAGATCGGCGATCTGAAGATCAACGTCCCGGCGGACCTCTCCGTCACCAAGACCGGCAGCCCGGCCACCGCCCGCGCGGGCGACCCCGTCACCTACACCGTCACCGTCGCCAACAGCGGCGCCAACGACGTGATGGGCGCCCGGATGCTGGACAACGTCCCCGGTCTCACCGATGTCACCTGGACCTGTACGGCGGCCACCGGCAGTACCTGTATCCAGACCTCGGGCAGCGGGAACACCGTCCTCGGCGCGAGCAATCTGCCGCGCAACGGCTCCGTCACCTACACCATCCGGGGCCGGGCGTCCGCCGTCGCGGGGACCTATCTCAACACCGCGACCGTCTATCCGCCCGCCGACCGGACGGACACCAACTCGGCCAACGACAGCGCCTCCGCGACCACCACCGTCACCGCCCTCGCCGATGTCTCCGTCACCAAGACGGCCCTCGGCACCGGACCCGTCACCCCTGGTCAGACCTTTGACTACCGGGTGACGGCGAGCAACGCGGGCCCCTCCGGCACCAGCGCCGTCACCATCACCGACACCCTGCCCGCCGGGCTGACCTTCGTCTCGTCACCCGACGGCTGTACGGCGAGCGGACAGACCGTCACCTGCCCGGCGGCGGCGACCATGGCCGCGGGCGGCTCCCAGTCCTGGACCTTCCGCGTCAAACTCGCCGACACCTATACCGGGGACGGCACCGACCTCGGCAACCGGGCGACCGTGACACATGCCGTCGCCGACCCGAACCAGGCCAACAACACCAGCGGTACGGTCACCCCGCCCGGCGGTGTGACGGAGCCGCGGGCCGATCTGCGGACCGTCAAACAGCCCGTCACCTCCACCCCCGTCTCCCCCGGGCAGACCTTCGACTACCGGGTGACCGTCACCAACAACGGCCCGTCGGTGGCCCAGGGCGTCCGGATCTCCGACCCGCTCCCGGCCCAGCTCTCCTTCGTCTCGTCACCCGACGGCTGTACCGCGAGCGGCCAGGACATCAGCTGTGCCTCGGCCGCCCGGCTGGCCGTCGGGGCATCGGTGAGCTGGACGTTCCGGGTCCGGATCGATCCGGGGTACGAGGCCGACGGCACCGCCCTGCGGAACACCGCGACCGCGACGGCGACCACCCAGGACCCGGACACCACCAACAACAGCGGCACGGCGGGCGTCCCGGGCGGCCGGGTCACCCCGCCGACGGCCGATGTGACGCTCAGCAAACGAGCCGACTGAGCGGCCCGCGACCCGCCGCCCACCCCGGGGCGAGGCGGGAGCGCCACCCCCAGGACCCGGCCGGTCCGGTGACCCGGTGACCCCGGTCACCGGACCGGCCGTACCCCCGCCCGTCTCGACCCCCTTACGGGACCCCCCTTCCGGGACTCCGTCCCTCCCGACCGACCCCGACCCCGACCCCGAACCCCCGCCTCCGACGAACGGATCCGAAACGAGATGAGACCGAGCAGCAGACAAGGGCGGCGGCGCCCGAGATCCGTGGTGAGAGCCGCGGTCGCCGTCGTCCTGGCCGGAGCGGCCCTGCCCCTGGGGGCCGGGACCGCCGGCGCCGTGAACCTGGCCGCGCCCGCCCGGGTCGTGACCGAACTGGGCACCCTCGCCCCGGCGGCGCGGGCCGCCGCGACCCCGCCCGGCGGGCTGGTGACGTACACCCTGACCGCCCGGAACAACGGCCCGTCGGTGGCGCGTGACGTGGTGGCCACGGACACCCTGCCGGAGGGCCTGGAGTTCGTGTCGTCGGCGGACGGCTGTACGGCCGCCGGACTGACCGTGACCTGCGGTCCGGAGCCGGAACTGGTCGTCGGCGAGACCAAGACCTGGACGTTCGTCGTCCGGATCAGCCCCTCCTATCAGGGCGACGGCTCCGATCTGGGGAACACCGCCACCGGTACGTCCGAGGCCGTGGACCCCGACCCGGACAACAACAAGACCGATCCGGTGAGCCCGCCGGGACCGTTCGACCCGGTCTCCGACCTCAACACCCTGAAGACGGCGATCGGGACCGGCCCGACCACCCCGGGCGAGGAGTTCCAGTACCGGATCACGGTGGAGAACACCGGTCCGTCCGACGCCCGTAACGTCACCGCGACCGACAGCCTTCCGGCCGGTCTCTCCTTCGTCTCGTCCGGCGACCCGTGTACGGCCTCCGGCCAGCGCGTCACCTGCGGCCCGCGCGGGGTGCTGCCGCCAGGTGACACGGTCACCTGGACGTTCCGGGTCAAGCTCAGCGACTCGTACACCGGCGACGGCACCGATCTGCGGAACACCGCGACCGCCACGTCCGACTCGGAGGACCCCGACCCGACGGACAACACCTCGCCGCCGGTCCTGCCGCCCGGCGGGGTGACGGAGCCGCAGGCCGATATCTGGGTCACCAAACGGCCGACCACGGATACCGTCATCGCGCCCGGTGAGACCTTCCAGTACGCGGTCACCGTCACCAACGACGGCCCGTCGCGCGCGGTCGGCGTCACCGCCACCGACACCCTCCCGGGGCCGCTGGCCTTCGTCTCGTCGGCGGACGGCTGCACCGCCACCAGGCAGAACGTGAGCTGCGGCCCGCAGCCGACGCTCGCCCCCGGCGCGTCGAGGACCTGGCGCTTCACGGTCCGGCTCGACCCGAACTACCGGGGCGACGGCACCGACATCCAGAACGTGGCCGTGGTGGACTCCGACACCGCCGACCCGGTGCCCGGGAACAACACCAGCCCGCCCGCCGGACTGCCCGGCAGTACGGTCAACCAGCCGTACGCGGACCTCTCCGTCACCAAGGAGCCCGTCGGCACCACGTCACCGATCCCCGGGCAGCGGTTCGACTACCGGATCACGGTGACGAACAACGGCCCGTCGGCGGACGCGTTCAACGTCCGGCTCTCCGACGACCTGCCCGCCGGGCTGACGTACGTCTCGTCGTCACCCGCCGGATGCACGGTCTCCGGCCAGGCCGTGTCCTGCCGCCGGACCGCCCCGCTGGGGGTCGGCGAAACGGTCGAGTACATCCTCACGGTCCGGGTCGACCCGGCGTACAAGGGCGACGGCAGCGATCTGCTGAACACCGCCCGGGTCACCGCCGACAACATCGACCCGGCGAGCGAGAACGACACCGACACGGCCACCGTCCCCGGCGGTACGGTCGCCCAGCCGTCGGCGGACCTCGGGATCGTCAAGCGGCCCGTCACCTCGACCCCGGTCGCACCGGGCGAGACCTTCGAGTACCAGGTGACGGTCACCAACAACGGCCCGTCGCAGGCGGAGGACATCGAGGTCAGGGACGTCCTGCCGACCGCCCTCACCTTCGTCTCCTCCGACGACGACTGCCTGTCGGAGGACGCGGTGGTCTGCGGCCCGCTGCCGACCCTCGCCCCCGGCGCGTCCGTGACCTGGGTCTTCCGGGTCAAGCTGGCGCCGGACTACACGGGCGACGGCTCGGACATCCGGAACACGGCGACCGTCGACGCGACGACCCGCGACCCGGTGGCGGGCAACAACAGCAGTACGACGGGTACGCCGGGCGGCACGGTCAAACGGCCGACGGCGGACCTCCAGATCACGAAGAAGACCCCGTGACCTGGAGCTCATGACCCGGGCTCGATGAGCCGGCCGGGGGCCCGTACCGCCGTGACGGTGGTACGGGCCCCCTGGCTCGCGCGCTCCGGTCGGCCTGCGGTCTCCGGACCGGGCCCGGTGGCGGGCCGGGCCCCTCGCGGCTCACTCGTGGTTCACTCCCGGGGACGTAGGGGACGTACCGGACCGTCGTCCCGGGCCCGCAGATCCTCCAGCAGCCGGGCCTGCCCGGCCAGTACCCCGGTCAGGATCGTCCTGGCGACCCGGAGGAGTTCGGCGACCTCGGGGCTGGCCAGGGCGTAGATCACGGTCGAGCCCTCGCGCCGGGTGACCACGAGCCTGGCCCGGCGCAGTACGGCGAGCTGCTGGGAGAGGGCGGCGGCCTCCACCCCGATCTCCGGGAGCAGTTCGGAGACCGCGTGCTCCCGCTCGCTCAGCAGTTCGAGTACGCGGATCCGGACCGGGTGGCCCAGGGTTTTGAAGAACTCCGCTTTGAGCTGGTACAGCGGTGTACTCATCGGACCGGCCCCGCCGGACGTGTACGCATGTCGGATCGCGACCCCTGTGAACTCTTCGCCATGCGCTCATCATCGGGCATGGCCCCGCCCGGCGGGCGGGGCGGCGGCCCGAAGCCGCCGGGACGGGGCCGGAAACCCGAGGTCAGAGCGGCAGATCGATCCAGACGGTCTTGCCGTCGTGCTCGGTATCGGTCAGGACGGACGCCGTACCGCCGAGGTCTTGGACCAGCTCCAGCACGGTCGCCAGACCGCCGCCGGGCCCGGTCCGCTCCGCCGACAGCACGGGCCGGTCCGGATGGCGGTCGTGGACCCCGAGGGCGAGGGCCGACGGGCTCGCGCCGAGGACGACGGTGACCGAGGGGGAGAGTTCGGCGGCGTGCCGGACGCTGTTGGTGACCAGCTCGGCGAGGATCAGCAGCGCCGTGTCCGCGACCCGGTGCCGGGGCTGTATCCCCCACTCCCGCAGGGCCTGTTCGGCGTTCTCGCGGGCGACCCGGACGGAGGGCCCTGTGGCGGGGAGAGTGAGCACGAGGCGGCGGGGCAGCACGCGGAGGGCGTCGAGACCGGGGAGCGCCACGGTGTTCGCGCCCCCTCGTCCGTCCGGGCCCCGGCCCGGGGCGTAGGCGGCCGGGCCCGCGGCTACCTGCGGACCCGGCCGATTCGACGCCCCAGCATCCTGCTAATTGCAGAATTTTGCAATTCGGCAGTCCGCCGGTCCCGCCCGGTGGCCGGGAACGAGGGCCCGGGACGACTCCTCGTACGTAGGCCCGGGACGAGTGCCCGGGCCGGTCCGGGACGAGCGCCGGGGGCGGTCCGGGATGACGGTCCGGGGAGGCCGGACCGCGTACGGTCACCGCGCGGTGACGCGTACCCGAAACGGGTCTAGGCTGGGAAACGAGGGCCCGGCGCGGCCCGGAACCGGGTGTGTCAGGGCCCTGCGATCAGCCACAGGAGGCGACGCGCCATGACCACCCCCACGGTCAACCGGGGTGAGATCGAGGCCGAGATCAAGGAGGCCCTGGGACTCGTCCCGCACTTCTTCTCCCGGATCCCCACCGAACTCCTCGGCCCGGAATGGGAGATCTTCAAGCGGCTCGAACTCGGCGAGACGCTCATCCCCAACAAGTACAAGGAACTCATGGGCGTGGCCATCCACGCCGAGACCAAGTGCCGCTACTGCACCCTCTTCCACACCGAGGCCGCCAAACTCTTCGGCGCCACGGACGAGGAGATCCAGGAAGCGGTCCACTACGCGAAGGCGTCCCTCGGCTGGAGCGCCTACCTCAACGGCATGCAGGAGGACTACGACTCCTTCGCCGCCGAACTCGCCGAGGTCGCCGCCTATGTCAGGGCCAAGGAGGACACGTCCTGACGGGGCGCGCCCGATGGAACTGGAACGTATCCGCCCCACCGTTCTGCGGATCACCCTCCACGCCTACGAGCTGGCCGCCCTCACCGCCGCCGCCCGCTATGTCGCGGAGACGGCCCCCGCGGAAATCCCGCCCGAGGCACTGGACCAGCTCCGGGACCTGCTCGCCGAGTACGACGCCGGGGTACGCGGCCTCGACGGCCCGCCCCGGGCCGGGCCGGATCCGTGACTCAGCGACGCCCGGCGTCCTCCACATTGGCCACCATGCGGCGCAGTACCTTGAGAGCGGCCACGTACTCCTCGTCGTCGATCCCCTGGTGGACCACGGCCCGCACCTCGGTCACCAGCTCGCGCAGCCGCGCCCTGGCCGCCTCCCCGGCGTCGGTGAGCGCCAGCGCCTCGCCGTCGGGGAGCGGGCGCAGCCAGCCCCGGTGGAGCAGTTGGTCGACGGTTCTGGCTATCTCGTACGGCCCGTCGGCGAGCGGAGTCAGCTCGGCGACGACCTCGGCCGCGGCGGGTGGCGTGGGGCGGCCGTGGACGAGGTTCAACACCCAGTACTGGGGCTGGGTGACGTCCGTCCTCGCCATGGCGTCCCGCAGATGGCGGGTGACGGTCGCGTGCGCGAGCCCGGTCCAGTAGCCCACGGGCTGGCTGGCCAGCATGTCGTCGGTGGCGGCGGGGTTCGCGGGCGCCTGGTCGGTGAGGTTTCCCTTCGGCGATTGCATGATCGTGACGTTATCCGGCATCCGCCGCCGGTGCGGGGCCCTGTGGACAACGCGAAGCGCCGCCCCCGTGATGTCGGGGGCGGCGCCTCGGGTGCGGGTCAGACGAGTTCGGCCTCGGCCTCCGGCTCGGAGTCGGGCTTCCGCTTCGACGCGGACTTCGACTCGGCCTCGGCCGCGGTCGCGGTGTTGATTTCGGGCTCGGTCCTCGGGCCCGGGACCACGGCGGTCCCGGTCCCGTCCCCGGCCTCGGTCTCCTTCGCGGCCTTCGCCTCGGCGTCCCGATCCCAGCGCCTGGTGAGCCGTACATAGGCGTAGATCACCGAGGCCATCGACAGCAGCGTCAGCGGCCCGAACACCCACGGGTGGTCGCCCATCGGGACGGACAGGAAGCGGTACGACACCAGGAGCGCGGCGAAGACGGCGGTGCCGTACACCACGAACTGGACGACCTGGCGGTTCCAGCCCCGGTCCAGGGCGCGCATACCCGCCTCGATGGTGAGGGTGAAGACGACACCGGCGACCAGGTCGAGACCGTAGTGGTAGCCGAAGCCGAGGGTCGCGGCGAGCGTCGCGATCAGCCAGATCGTGCCCGCCCAGCGCAGCGGGCGAGGGCTCCGGCGGGTGTGGATGTAGATCGCGGTGGCCCAGGCGGTGTGCAGACTGGGCATGCAGTTGCGCGGGGTGATCTCGTCGAACGGGATCGGCGCCGGGGTGCCGATCGACGGCAGCGTCTCCGGCCAGACGTTGGCCGCGGCGAAGGCGCCGCCCTCGACGCCGTACGCGTAGATCGGCCCGACCACCGGGAAGATCATGTAGATGCCCGGCCCGAGCAGCCCGATCACCAGGAACGTGCGGACCAGGTGGTGTCCGGGGAACCGGCCGTCCCGGTTGACGTGGCGGAGCTGGTAGAGCGCGGCACAGACCGCGGCGACCGCGAGCTGGACGTAGACCCAGTCCAGGACGTTGTGCCCGACGGACCCGGTCGCCTCGACCATCCGGCCCACCACCCACGACGGGCTGCCGAGCGCCTGGTCGGCGACGACCAGATACGGGTCCAGCACCTCGGGTTTGGTCTTCGAGGTGATCAGCAGCCAGGCGTCACCGGTCTTCCGCCCGGTCACCAGCAGCAGCCCCAGCCCGACACCCTTCAGCATCAGGATCCGCTCGGCCCCGGTCCGGCGCGTGATCGCCAGCACGGCGACCCCGATGATCACCCAGAGGGCGCCGTTGCCGTACCCCTGGGCGGCGCCGAACGGCAGCCGTACGAGCGCGAAGACAACATCGATCCCGACGGCGACGGAGAAGGCGATGGCCCGCTGCCGCCAGCTGAGGACGACCATCATCAGCGCCATGCTGGCGTACAGCAGGGGCCCCGACACGGGCCGGAAGATCGCCTCGCGCCACTGCGTGGTGATGGGCCCGGGGGCGCCGTGATGACGCGCGGCGATCTCCAGCGCGATCACGAATCCGAGAGCGATGGCACCCGCCGCGGCCCACAGGAGTATCTGGGGTCGGCGCCAACCCGCGGGCGTCGTTCCGTTATGTATTCGTATCAATTTTCCGGCCGATGTCTTCGAGTCTGGTGGGGTGAAGAGTCGCCCTTCGCGCTCGATGGCACGTATTCCGGTGAAGGACGGATGGGCAGGCGATGCTGGTAGCCCGATCATGTTATCGAAGCGGCGTGGGGGTGTTTTTCCCGTTACAGACGGTGTGTACGGGTTCGGGATTCCGCTTCCCGGGGCACCGCCGCGCGGCGACGGCGGCGAGGCTACCCGGTGGCCGCCTGCCCGCCGCCCGTCTTCAGCGGTCGGCGGTGCCGGGCGGTACGACCCATTCGGCGGGCTGGCCGGTGATGGAGGCGATCATGTCGAAATCGCTGTCGTAGTGGAGAACGGTCCGCCGGTTCAGTTCGGCCGTCGCCGCGATCAGCAGATCGGCGAGGGAGAGGGCCCGGTGGAATCCCGCGTTGAGCGCGTGGCGCTGGACTTCGAGGGCGCGGGTGAAGGCGTCGTCCCCGGTGGGGAGATAGTCGAAGGCGTGCAGCCAGGTACTGATCCGGAGGGCCTCGGCGCTGTCCCGCGCGGAGTGGACCATCTCGTACTCGGTCGGTCGGCATACGGCGAGCAGATACCGCTCGTGCAGTGGCTTCAGTACTTCTTTGACATCGGGTTTCGTCCAGCGGGCCAACGCGGACTTGTCGATCAGATACGCGTTCCGCATCAGGCGGCGCGACCTCCGTCGCGCTTCAGGGAGCCGTCGGGGTGCCGGGGCCCGGTGCTCTCCACGATCTCGCTGAAGTCGAGGTCGCCGGCGTCCATGGCGTCGAAGAACTCCTGCCGGAGATGGCGCTTGACGGCGTCCTCCATGGCGAGACGTACGGCCTTCGCCTTGGTTTTGGTCCCGAAGATCCGCATGGCTTCGGCGACCATGTCCTCATCGAGGTCGATGACTGTTCTGGCCATGTGGACGACTCCTCCCGAGCGCCGACTGTCTACCTGGAAACGATATCACTGACGCGCTGAAATCGATATCGTTCTGTGGGCGGTGGCGATGCCCGCCGGGCGGGGACGGTCGCCCGCTCCCACGGGCGCAGGGATGTCGGACCCCTCGGCTATCTTCACCGCATGTCTCTCACCGTCGGGCAATTGACCGGCTACGTGGACCGGGATCTGGACGGCGACCTGGCGCGCTGGTTCCCCGACCTGCCGCGAGTCTCCGTCCCCGCGTCGACCCGCCCGGTCGCCCCCTTCCTCGCCGGGCTGCCGCCCGCCGCCGCGACCGCCCTGGCCGGGTACGACCGCCGGGTCCGGGCCGGGACGCTGCCGGAGTGCCTGGACATCCACGACTGGTCGTACGCCTTCGAGTTCGCGGCCAACGACTGCCGGATCCTCGACTCCGACTACGAGACGGAGCTGTCCGACGACGACGTCTGGTCCATCGGCGCGGACGGCGGAGGCAACTACTACGTGGTCCTTGCCGACGGTCGGGTCGCGGTGTGGTTCCACGAGGAGGAGGTGATCGAGACCGGTACGCAGTTCGACAACCTCGACGTCTTCCTGTGGTCGGTCGTCCGCTACCACGCGATACGCGCGGGAGCCCTCGAACTGTCCGAGGTCGAGGCGGACTTCCACGCACTCGGCCAGCCCGGCGCCCTGGCGGAGAGCGTCGGCCTCCTCGCGAACCTGCCGTCCCGCTGACTCGCGGCGCGGCGCCGAGGGGCGGTGCGGTGACGGGAGTTCACGCGTCCGCCCGGTAGTCGGCGAGCATCTCGCCGGGCCAGGCGGGTTGGTGGACGGTGCCCGACCATGGCACGGCTCGGAACCCCTGGTGCCCTGGGCTACGCGTGGTCGTGCCGCGCCTTGCCCTGAAGGGCGTCGGCGGCGGCCGCGAGGGCGGTGTGCCAGGGGAACGAGATGGGATCGCCGTGCTTGGGCGGGTGGGGCTGGTAGCCGTGGGTCCCGTCGAGATAGATCACGCCTTGGGCGCGCAGATCGGTGATGCTGCGAGTGACGGCCGGCTGCCGGGCCTGGGCCTGGTTGAAGTAGGGCATCGCCACAACGGGGACGCCCATGTTGACACCTTCGGAAACGAGCCCGATGGCGAGGGTGTCGGCGATTCCCGCCCCCCACTTGTTGAGGCTGGTGCAGCTCAGGGGCGCGACGAGCATGGCGTCGGCCGGGGGCAGGGCGTCCTTGTCGCCCGGGAGTTTGTACTGGGACCGTACGGGGTGGCCGGTCAGCTCGGTGAGTTCGCCGATCCGGTCCTGCCACCAGCTGGCGGCGGACGGGGTCAGGACGAGACAGACATCCCAGTCCGCCTCCCGGGCGGCGCGTACGCCGTGGTCGATGTACTGGGTGGCCCCTGCGGCACAGGCGATGAGGTAGAGGACAGGCGTCGTCATGCCCGCAGTCCACAGCGTCCGGCGAGCGCCCGCAACCGGCTGTCGGGGATCGCGGTAACCCTGAGAGTGTCCTTGACGAGGGCGGTGTTGCGGGGACGGCGTTCGACTTCCTCGGGTGCGAGTGCATGGGCCAGCAGTAGTTCGTCCGCGGCCTGTTCTTTTTGCCGTGTGAGGAGCCCGGCGTGGGCCTTGGACAGGTGGAACCTGGCCCGTCTTTCCGGCTTGAGCGTGCTGATCGACTCGGGGGTGAGCGCCTTGGCGGCTTCGAGTGCCGACCAGCCGTCCTCGAAGCGGACCAGCATGTCCACTCGGTGGAGGGTCACATTGGTGCGCCCGAACATCGTCCAGTCCTCGTTGAGGTCCGCTCCTTGCCGTCGCGCTACTTCGGCGGCCTCGTCGATGAATCCGGAGGCGGTGCGGACGTGATCGATCGTGCGTTCCCGGGACGATACGGCGAGCGCGGCGGACAGATACAACATGCCGAGCGTCGACAAGCCGACAGCACCTCGGCCCGGAAGCTCGGAGGCGAGCCGCCGGGCGTAGCCGGATGCGAAATCCGCCGCTGTTTCCGGGCGGTTCTGGTAGACGAGACTCTTGGCCACACGGCGTGCGGCGGCTCCGACCTGCACCGGATCGCCCGACAGCTCTGCCGAGTTCAGAGCCCGATCAGCGGCGAGGGCCGCCGGAGTGGCGGTGGGCGGGCCGTACTTGTGCAGATAGGACGTCGTGAGCTGGTACACCCGCGACAGCAGTGCCCTAGCTGCGGCGCCACGGTTGGCAGGGGAGTCGTACACGAGCTGCTCTGCCCCCCGGATCAAGCCGGGCAACTCCCGGCCGAGGGACGTGTAGTGGCATGCCTGGAACGCTTCACAGCAGTAGACAAGCCTGCGTCGAAGACCGGCCATCGGGGGAACCGGTACATCGCTTCCGGTTCCGGCGAGGTGGAGTGCGTCGAGCACACGGAGGACCTCCGGCGGGGTCGTCATGTCGGGGGTGGGCGCGGGCCTGTTGTCGGACAGGAGGTACTCCAAGGGCACACGCAGCACCTCGGCCGCGCGCAGGAGAACGGAAAGGCGTGGGTCGTTCTGTCGCTTGCCGCCTTCGATGTCCTGGACCCAACGCTTGGCCTGGCCCATGAGACGGCCGAAGTCGGTTTGCGTCAGCCCTCGGCGCTCTCGCCAATAGGCGATCCGGCGGCCGATGCGTCCAGCCTCCATGGCGGCTCCTAGCGCAGGGCACGCACAGTGCGTGCCTCCATCCGTTGTAGCCCAGATTACGGTGCGTTCGCAGTCGATCGCCGAGAGTGGAAGCGGGAGCGCCGTAATGACGGATCAGCAGGTAAGGGCACGCTTGTGTGCTGTATGTGGTGAGCCGGGAGCCGACGCCTGTATCCGGATGGCTTCGGGGGCGCCTGGTGAGCGGCGGCGGCCGGTGTTCGGGCATGCGGAGTGTGCGCGGGGGCGGGGGATCGTTCCGTTGTACCGGCTCGTCCTCGTGGGCGGTGTGCGGTGAGTGACGTCTGCGGTCCGGTGTTGGGTGGGTTTCCGGAGTACTGCGTGTACTGCGAGCGGTTGGTGGAGCGGACCGAGGAGACCCTGCTGATGCTGGGGTTCTCCGCGTCCGGGTCGCGGCCCTCGTTGTACGCGCATCCGGAGTGCCCCAAGCCGCGTATGCGGGCGCCGGTCCGGCCCCGGCGGGCCTGATAGCTCCCGGGTTCGGTGGCCCCACGCCCCGGGCCCGGGAACGGGTCCCGGCTCCGTACAACCCATCCCCCGCGGCACGGAGCCGGGACCACCCACACAAAACCAAGACGCCCCGACCGACCGTTCGCAGCGGTCCATCGGGGCTCAACCGACC
Source organism: Streptomyces sp. NPDC020875 (assembly GCF_040641415.1). Lineage (NCBI taxonomy): Bacteria > Bacillati > Actinomycetota > Actinomycetes > Kitasatosporales > Streptomycetaceae > Streptomyces > Streptomyces sp. NPDC020875. The sequence continues at coordinate 161,466 of NZ_JBFADP010000007.1, forward strand.
AGCCATACAGGAGCTGACCTGTCGTATGCGCGACCTTATCCTCAGCCTGATTACCCTCGTGCGGGCTTTACTCAAGCCGCGCCGGAACCCTCCCACCGTGATCCTGGTGGTCCGGCCTCCGGTCGATCCATGGGTCCGGCCCTGGACCAGCCCCTCCCAGGACGAAGCCCGCGACATCCTCCGGGCCCGGGCCACCGCCACCCGCACCGGCACCCCCGCCCCACCCCACGCCCGCAGGCTCATCGTCGCCCGCCACGGGCTCCACTTCGAACAGCCCGTCGCCGTACGAGCCGCACGCCCCGGACCCGCCTGGACGTGGATCCGGTGACCCGCGACGGACTCCTCACCGAACCACCACCCGCACCCGACACCGCGAGGTGTCACAGCTGTGGGCGTACGACAACCGTGCCCGTCGAGGTCCACCCGGGGCGCGTCACCTGCCCCGAACACATCCTCGGCGACCGTTCCCGAGGGCTGGTCCTGTGCTCCGGGGCGGACGTTCGGTGACCAGGGGTCGGTCGAGCACGGTCGGTGCGCCTCGTATTCCGTAGGGAATTCCTCGCCGGTTGACGCGACATGCCGACCGGGACCGGGGCCCCTTGACCCTCACGTCACGTGATACCGCATCGTCGGTCGTATGGCGGAAGAGCTGACCGTGGGGCGCGTGGCGGAGCTGGCCGGGGTGAGTGTCCGTACCTTGCACCACTACGACGAGATCGGGCTCGTCCGGCCGTCCGCGCGGACCCCGGCCGGGTACCGGGCCTATTCGGCGGACGACGTGGCGCGGCTGCGGGCGGTGCTGGGCTTCCGGCGGCTGGGGTTCGGGCTGCGGGAGATCGCGGATCTGGTCGACGACCCGGGCACGGACCCCGTCGCCCGGCTGCGGCGGCTGCGCGGGCTGCTGCTGGAGCGGCGCGACCAAGCCGCCGCCATGGTGGCGGCGGTCGACAGGGAGTTGGAGGCACGGGTGACGGAGAGCGGAGCGATATCGTCCGGCGGGCGGCTGTACGACCTGATCGGGGCGGCCTATCCGGCGACCCGGCGGACCGAGCCGAGGATCGCCGCCCAGGTCTGGGCCGCCCTCGGGGACGCGCGGACCGTACTGAACGTGGGGGCCGGGACCGGTTCCTACGAACCCCCGGACCGTGAGGTGACCGCCGTGGAGCCGTCCGCCGTGATGCGGGCGCGGCGGCCCCCGGGCGCCGCGCCCTGCGTGGCCGCCGACGCGGAGCGGCTGCCGTTCGAGGACCGGTCCTTCGACGCCGCCATGGCCTTCAGCACCGTGCACCACTGGCGCGACCCGCTCGCCGGGCTGCGCGAGCTGCGCCGGGTCGCCCGGCGTGTGGTGGTGTTCACCCACGAGACCGGCGACCCCGGCTGGCGGCACCGGTTCTGGCTGAGCCGCGACTATCTCCCCGAGGTCGCCGGACTGGTCGCCGGACGCCCTCCGCTGGACCGGCTGGTCCGGGAGATCGGCGGGCGTACGGAGCCCGTACTGATCCCCTGGGACTGCGCCGACGGCTTCTTCGAGGCCCACTGGCGGCGGCCCGAGGCGTATCTGGACGAGGAGGTCCGGCGCGCGGTCTCGGTCTGGACCCGGGTCGGGCCGGCCGCCGAACGGCGCGCGGTGGACGCGCTCCGGGCCGATCTCGACTCCGGCCGGTGGGCCGAACGCAACCCCGAACTCGCCGGTCTGGACGCGGCGGAACTCGGCCTCCGGCTGATCGTGGCCTGAGCGGGGCTCGGCCCCTGCCGCCGCGCCCCGGGCCGTACGGGACTGTTCGTCCGTTCCGGATCATCCGCTCCGAACATATTCGCGGCCCTGCCGTCCGCCTGATCCGCTTTACGGTCGACCCTTCGCCCCCTAGCCTGAGTGGCGACCTATCTTGCAATTCACTTGTTCACAAGGCGAGTTGGTGGGCCGAATGGAGGAGGCGGATAGCTTGTGTTGATCAATTTCAGGGTCGCGAACTACCGATCGTTGAAAGAGCCGCAGGAGCTGGACCTCCGCCCCGTCTACCGGGACGGCACCGCCCCGCTCAATGTCTCCGCCGTCTACGGGGCGAACGCGTCCGGGAAGTCCAATGTCTTACGCGCCCTGGAGTTCCTGCACGACGCGGTGACCGACCAGGGCGGCTGGAACCGGCGGGGGAGGATCCGCCTCACGCCCTTCCTGCTGGACCAGGAATCCGCTCGGCAGCCGACCTCCTTCGCCGTCGAGCTGGACATCGAAGGGGTCCGGTACGCCTACGGGTTCTCCGCGACCGCCGAGCGCGTCACCGAGGAATGGCTGCACGCCTTCCCCAAGAAGAAGAAGCGGGTCCTCTTCGAGCGGGACTCCGAGCGGGGCGATGGCGAGTACTACTTCGGGCCCAGTTTCGCCTCCGCCCGGGCCGAGGTGGTCAAGGAGATCACCCCGGTCACCGGTCTCTACATCTCCACATCCGCCAAGGCCAACAACGCCGAATCCCAAGCCGTCCACGACTGGTTCGCCCGGCGGCTCTGGTTCGCGGACGACACGGAGAGCAGCCGGTCGACCCAGCGCCGCAACACCATCGCGCTGCTCCGCGACGAGGTGCGGCGGGGCCGGGTCGAGAAGCTGATCGCGGCGGCCGATCTGGGGATCAGCGAGACCCGGGTGGAGGACTTCGAGATCGAGTTCCGCGAGGATCCCGACCGTACGGAGCCCAGTACCGCCTTCCGGGTCTCCCATCGGAACGGAAAGGCCACGGTCCACTACCGGGGTACGCGCCCCGAGCTTCCGCACCAGCTCAGGACCCTGATCGAAACGGAATCGGCGCTGGCCTTCCGGCACCGGGGCGCGGCGGAGCACGACTTCACGCTCGACCAGGAGTCCCGGGGCACCCGGACCTGGTTCGACATCTCCGGCATGGTCGTCAGGGCTCTCGACGAGGGGAACACCCTGGTCGTCGACGAACTGGACACCAGCCTTCACCCCCTTCTCCTGGCCCAGATGATCAAGCTGTTCCAGCGGCCGGACTCCAACCCCCGCAACGCCCAGCTGATCTTCACCACCCATGACGCGTCCCTGATGGGCCGCAACCGGGGTGAGGAACTGCTGCGCCGGGACGAGATCTGGTTCACCCAGAAGAACCCCGACACGGGAAGTACGGAGCTGTATCCGCTGACGGACTTCAAACCGAGGGAGGGGTTGAACTGGGAGAAGCGCTATCTGGGGGGATCCGTGGGCGGAGTTCCCTACCTCAGTGAGAACGGTTTCGAGGCAGCTTTCTCCTGAGGGTCCGACGTCCAGAAGACTGTCCGCCCGCCGGGCCCGGCGGGGTGCACCAGGGGAGGGTGCGTGGCTTCTCGTTTCCGTACGACCAGATCACAGGGGCGCAGGCCGAACACGGCGAAGAGGGAGATCAAGAAACGTCTGCTGGTCGTCTGCGGGGGCCGGAGAACCGAGAAGGACTACTTCGAGGCGTTACGCGACCACTTACGTGCCGCGAATGTCACGGTCAAGGTGAAGACCGACCCCCGGTCACCCCTCCATGTCGTCCGCACCGCGGCCGATCTCTTCGAGAAGGCCCCGGACGACTTCGACGAGTGCTGGGCCGTCTTCGACGTCGACAGTTTCGACGTACGTCAGTGCATCACCGAGGCGGACCGGAGACAGGTCCGCCTCGCCATATCCAACCCCTGCTTCGAGTACTGGCTGCTGCTGCACTTCTGCGATCACGCCGGCCATCTGCCCGAGTACCGTTCCGTGAAGGAACGGCTGAAGCCCCATCTCCCCGCCTACGACAAGACGGGTATCCGGATCGCCGACTATCTGGGCGGCGTGGACCGGGCGATCGAGTGCGCGAGGAAACGCGACGAACACCAGCCGCCGCCGGGGGAGAACCCCAATACCGCCGTCTGGCGCATCGTCTCCCAGCTGGTTCCGGCGCCGGTGTCCCTGCCGTCGCCGCGTCAGGGGGAGTGATCCGGGCCCCGGCGGGTGAGGGACGCCGGGTGGACCGCCGACGGGCCGAAGCGGGTGCGGGCGCGGTCCGCGGCGGCCTCCAGGCGGCGGGCGCGGTCGTCCGAGGGGTCGAAGGTGAGCTGGTGGGTGGCGTGTGACTCGGTGGTGACACGGTCCGCGCGGAGTGTGACAGTACGGACCCGGGCGCGCTGGAGGGCCAACGTCGCGTGGAGGCGGTACGCCTCGTCGGCCAGCGCCCGGGAGTGCGCGGTCGGTTCGGGGAGCGTACGGGTGCGGACCGTCGTCGTGCCGTCCGCGTAGCCGACCGTCAGGGTGAGAGCGGCCGCCGCGCGGTGGTCGCGGCGCAGCCGCCAGCCCAGCTCCTCCGCGCAGCCGAGGATCGCCCGGCGGTGGTGGTCCGGGTCGAGTTCGTCGCGGGGGAACTCCCGGGTCGCCGCCACCGTTTCGGGTGGCGCGGCGGGGACGACCCGGGTGGGGTCGGTGCCCCGGGCGTACTCGCCGAGGCGGCGGGCCGCCGGGCCGCCGAGGATCCGCTGGAGGGTCGCGGCCGGGGTGTCCCGGACCGCGCCGACCGTCGTCAGGCCGTACGGCGCGAGGGTGCGTACCGTCGCCGGGCCCACCCCGGGGAGCACCGCCACCGGCAGCGGCGCCAGATACGCCGCGATCTCCGCCGGGTCCTCCGGCGCGCAGCGGATCGTGCCCGGCGGGCCGGACTGGGCCGCGATCCTGGCCAGCAGCGGATTGGGGCCGACGCCGATCGTGCAGTCCACGCCGTGGACCGCCGCGATCCGCAGCCGGACCAGCGCCGCGAGATCGCGGGCGTCGCGGTCGAAGTACCGCCGGGCCCCGGCGACATCGGCCAGCAGCGCGTCTGGTGGCAGCGGCTGCGTCATGGGGGAGATCCCGCCGACCAGGCCGACCAGCCGCCGGAACACGGCCTCGGTGTCGCCGAGTTCGGCGACCGCCCGCAGTCCGAAGTGCACATAGAGGATCATCGCCGGTCACCCCGCGCTTCCCCGGCTGGCGTGATGGAGGGTACGGCCGCCGACCAGCGGCACACCCGGCGGGCGCAGATCGGACCAGGCGTTCATCACATAGCCGGTGGGTTCGGTGAGGGTACGGCTCCGGGCGCTCCGCCCGTCGTCCCGGGCCCGGGACGGGGCCGGTGTCGCGCCGGTCAGCCGGTCGGCGACGGCCGACGCGCCCCCGTCGCGGTGGAGTTCGATCAGCTCGGCCAGGTCCCAGGCGGCGACGCCGGTGACGCTCAGGCTGCCGGGCCGGTTCCGGGGGCGGGAGACCGTGCCCCGGACCAGCAGCAGCGCGCTGTGGAACACGGTCGCCGCGCACCGGTCGTGGCTGTCCTCGAAGAACGCGAGGTCGGACAGGCCGGTGGGGTCGTCGAGGGTGGCGAAGACGACCCGGCGGCCGCCCCGGATCGGCGGGGTCTGGGTGGCCGCCTTCACCCCGGCGACCAGGACCGTCGTGCCGTGCGGCAGTTCGCCGAGCCGGGCGGCCGGGGTCACGCCGATATCGGTGAGCAGGGCCCGGTGGTCGTCGAGGAGATGGCGGCTGACATCCATGTCGAGTACGTCGAGTTCGGCGGCGAGCTGGTCCCAGTCGTCCATGGCGGGGAGCCCGTCGGGGGTGGCCGGGGGTTCCGTGGCCGGGGCTTCCGCGGCGGGGGTTTCGGTGCGTTTGGTGCCTTCTGTGCCGCGGGGGGCGTACGTGTTCAGGGGGCCGGGGCCCTGCGCCGGGCCGGGGCCCTCCGGCGTACCGGACGGCTCGGCCGGGGCCCCCTTCGCCGACTGTGCCGCCTCTTCCAGCGGCAACTGGCCCGGGTCCAGTGCCGTACGGCCGTGGCGGTGCAGCTCCGCGATCTCCAGCAGCAGTTCGCGGCGGCCCGCCCGGCCGCCCGTGCCCAGCGCGTCGAGCGCGCCGATCCTGGCCAGCCGGTCGGCGACCGGGCGGCTGGGGTGGGCGCGGCGCCAGAAGTCGGTGAGGGATACATAGGGCTGGCCCGCGACGATCCGCCCGGTCTCGGTATCGCTGATGCCACGGATATGCGCGAAACCCAGCCGTACGCCCCATTTCTCACCCTTGTCGCCGGACACCAGTTCGATCCTGGTGGCGCCGTGGGACGTATTCACCTCCGGCAGCAGCAGCGGCACCCCGTTCCGCCGGGCGTCCGCGACGAAGACCCGCTTGTGGTACATCCCGGGGTCATGGGTGAGCAGCCCCGCGTAGAAGGCCGCCGCCCGATGGGTCTTGAGCCAGGCCGACTGGTACGTGGGCCGGGCGAAGGCCGCGCCGTGGCCTTTGCAGAAGCCGTACGCGCCGAACCCCTCCAGCACCTTCCACACATCCCGCACCACCTGCGGCGGATAGCCGCGCCGTCCCGCCCGGTCGGCGAACCAGGCGCGCAGCCGCCCCTTGCGGTCGCGGTCGGAGAGCGCCCGGCGGGCCTCGTCCGCCTGGCCGAGATCGCAGCCGGTCATCGTCGTCATGATCCGGATGACCTGCTCGTGGAAGACGACCTGGCCGCCGGTCTCGGCCAGGATCTCCCGCAGGTCCTCGTGCGGATAGCCGACCCGGGTCCGGCCGTCGCGGACCGCGATCAGCGGATCGATCATATTGGCGGCGACCGGGCCCGGCCGGAACAGACTGATGTCGAGGGTGATGTCGTCGATCGTGCGCGGCCGCAGCCGCCGGACCAGGTCGCGCTGGCCCGGCGACTCGATCTGGAAGCAGCCCATGGTCCGGGCCGAGGCGATCAGCCGATACGTCTCCGGATCGTCCAGCGGCACCTGTGCCGGGTCGTCGATATCGAGGTGCTCGCCGGTGACCCGGTCGATCTCGGCCACGGCGTGGGCGAGCGTCGACTGCATCCGCACGCCGATCAGATCGGCTTTTATATGACCGGTGTCCTCGACGTCCTCCTTGTCGAACTGGGTCATGGCGATGCCGTCGAGCGTCGTGGGGACCACGGGGACGCGGTCGAGCAGCCCGCCGTCCGAGATCAGCAGCCCGCACGGGTGCATGGCCGTACCGTGCGGCAGCCCGTCCAGCGCCTCGACCAGCGCCCAGAGCCTGCCGTGGTCCTCGCCCGCGACCTCCCGCAGTTCGGGCAGCTCCCGCAGGGACGCCCGGACGTCCCGGGCCCGGATCTGCGGGAACGCCTTGGCCAGCCGCCGGGCCTCGTCGGGCTCCAGGCCCCGGGCCCGGGCGACGGCCTCGATGGCGCCCCGGGCGCGGTACGTCTCGTAGACGGCGAGGGTCGCCACCCGATCACTGCCGAAACGTTTCAGCACGGCCTGATAGACCTCCACCCGCCGGGCGCTCTCCACATCGAGGTCGATATCGGGCATGGCGGTGCGGTACGCGGAGAGGAACCGTTCCATCACCAGTCCGTGTTCGACCGGGTCCACCGGGGACATCCCCAGCAGATGGACCACGAGCGAGCCGACGCCGGAGCCGCGCGCGGCGATCCGTACGCCCATCTCCTTCACCAGCCGGACGATCTCCGCCATGGTCAGGAAGTACCCGGCCAGACCGAGGCCCGCGATGATCCGCAGCTCGCTCTCCAGCCGGTCCCAGCGGCCGGGGTCACGGTGGTGGCCCCGGTGCATCATGGCCGCCGCGCACCGGGCCGCCAGCTCGCGGTCGGCCCCGGACCGGGTGGCGCCGATGAGATGCGGCTCGGGCAGATGGAGCCGGCCCAGGCCGAAGGCGTCGCCCGGGTCGACGACACAGGCGGCGGCGGTCTCCTCGGTCGCCGCCAGCAGCCGCCGGGCCCGGGCCGCGACCTGTCCGCCGCCGGTGGCCTCGGCGACCCGTTCGGCGATCCGCTCCATGTCACCGGCGTCCTTGAGCCAGCGTTCCCCGCCGTCGAGCGCCGAGCCGTCGCGGGTGTCCACGGGGACGAGCAGCCGCGCCGAGTCGAGGATGTCGGCGATCTCGCCCTGACCGGGGTCGGCGTACCGGACCGCGTTCGTCAGTACGGCGGTGATGCCCTGCTCCTCCGCGAAGCCCAGCAGCCGCGCGGCGAGGCGCAGCGACCCCGGCCCGGTACCCGGGCGGTCATGGCAGGCGATCTCGATCCGCAGCGCGTCGCCGAACCGGTCGCGCCACGGTTCGAGCAGCCGGACCGCCAGATCGGGGCGGCCCCGGGCCAGGGCGCGGCCCGGCTCGGAATCGGCGCCGAGGAGGACGAAGAGCCCGCCGGAGGGACCGCCGGGGGAGATGGTGGTGACCGAGGACGTGACGGTGGACGTGACCGGGGTGACAGACCCGGCGGCGCGGGTGTGACCCTGTGCCGCCCGGTCGAGGTCGTCCCAGGTCAGGCCGGATTCCCCGGGGCGCCCGGCGCTGTCACCGGACGCCGATGCCGATGCCGACGCCGATGCCGACACGAGTCGGCAGAGCGTCGCCCATCCGGCCGCGTCCCGGGCCAGAAAGGTCGCGCGCCGGGTCGGCTCGGCGACGAAGACCCCGCCCTTCGCGGGTGTTCTGGTGTGCTGCCGCCCGGGGCCGCCGGGCGGGCCGGGGCGGGGTGCGGCGGGCACCCCGAGGTCGGCGCCGAACAGTGGCCTGATCCCGGCCGCCGCGCACGCCTTGGCGTGCCGTACCGCGCCCGCGAGGCTGTCCCGGTCGGTCAGCGCCAGTGCGTCGAGACCGCGCTCGGCGGCGCGTCCGGCCAGGTCGTGGACATGGCTGGCGCCGTAGCGGAGGGAGAACCCGGAGGCGGTACGGAGATGCGTAAAGGACATCCGTACCTCCTCTCACCAGCCACAACTCTCCCTCCCGTGTCGTCGGGGCCCACGATAAACCTTTTCGAAGAAATGTTCGAAAGGATCGTCCGGACGGGGAAAGTTTGCATATCCACGATATCCGGCATAGGGGGCATTTAGGGTCGCCCGGGCCGGGCGGGGGCTGGGGCCGGACCCCGTGCCACTACGGCAGCCGCAGATACAGCCGCGTCCCCGAGACCCGGTAGCCGAGGCGCTCGTAAACCCGCCGCGAACCGTCCCCCGACGCCTCCAGCCAGACCGATTCCGCGCCCCGGTCGAACAGGGCCGCCGTGAGCGCCGCCGTCACCGCCCCGGCCACGCCCCGGCCCCGGAACTCCGGCCGCGTCCCGACCCCCGCCAGCTCGGACGTCCCCTCGGCGGGCGGCGAACAGGTCCCCGCCCCCGCGACCAGACCGCCGGGGGCGCGTACGAATCGGGTCGCGCCCCCGGAATCCTCGGTACGCCGCAGCCGGGCCACGCCCTCGGCGGACGGCGGGAACTCCCCGCCGAACGCGGCCGAGAGCGCCGCGTCCACCGCCGCGTACTCCTCGTCCGAACCGGGTGTCTCCACCACCGGCACCCCCGGCCCGGCGGGCGGCGTCAGGGCCTCCGGCGTACAGACCAGATAGCTGTGCGTCGCCTCCGTCACGAACCCCGCCCGGCGCAGCGCCGGAGCCACCTCGGGCACCGCGTCCGGCGCGAACTCCAGCCGGGGCAGCAGCCCCCGCTCCCGGAACGCCCCGATCAGCGCCGCGACGTCGGCGTCCGTGGGACGGCAACCGGCGAGCGGCGTGGCGTAGTTGAGATAGGGCTCCTTCGTCGAGGGGTCGAACCCCGCGACGAAGCCGCCGACTTCGACCGGCTCGGGGCGGCGGCGCAGATTGGCGACGGCGAAGTTCTGTACATCGGTTCTCATATGACCTCGTGGGCGGGCGGATCCGACAGTGGACGCGGAAAGGATCGCAGGGGATCGAAAAGGGGGCGAACGGATATGTGGTGGCGCCCGGCGGATCGCGTGGACGATCGCGAGACCACTCCCGCTGCCGGTCCGCCAGGCATAAAATCCGGACACGATTGGGGAGAAGCCGCCCCGACAGGGAACCCGGCGGCGTGTTTCGCCCTGTAGCACGATGACGGTCCGGTCGCCGTCGTCCGTCGGCGACCGGACCGCGTCCGGCCCGCCCGACGCTCCGTCACCGTGAGGTCTCCATGCCTTCGCACCCGCCCGCCCCGCCCTTCGAGCCGTACGCCGCAGCCGGGCGCGCGGTATCCGTCGAACGAGCGGGTACGGAGTCGGCGCCGGGGCTGCCCGACCGGAAATCGCCCGGCCCCGAACCCCGGCCCCGAACCGGCCTTGAAACCGGCCCCGACCCCCGGTCCGAGGAGGAGAAGCCCATGCCCGTCCCGCCGCCCGCCGACGGCTCCGGTGAGAGCCCCGCCGCCCCCGCCGCCCCCGCAATACCCGCAGCACCCGAGACCACGGAGAGCACAGAGAGCCCCGCGCCCCCCGTAGCTCCCGCCCCCGGACCACGGTCCGCGTACGAGCCGTATCCGTACGAGGACGACCTGCTGGAGCTGGCCCCCGAGCCGTCGGCCACGCCCGGCGGGGAGTACGAACCGACCGCCGACCCCGATTCCGAACGGACCTCCGCAGAGCGATGAATCTCTTCGACAGCGCCACCTCGGCCGATTCCCCGGGCGCCGCCCCGGCCGATGTCCCCGCCTCCCGGCTCGTCGACCCGGGCTGGGATTACGCCCCGGGCGCCACCCCGGCGGCCGTACGGCCCCGATAGCCCGGACCGGCCCGCCCCGATCCGTCGCGCCATCCGTCACGCCATTTGTCACCCCGGCCGTCACACATCCGTCACCCGGACCGTGACCCCGCCCCCGACACCGGCCGGGACGGACCGTGTCACCCGCGGTGTGACGCGGTCCGTGACCGCCACGACCTCGGCCGTCACCGAACCGCCGAGGTCTCCGTCACCCCGGCCGTCACCACCCCGCCACCGGCTGGTCGGGGAGCGGTGGGCGGGGCGGCCCGGAATCGGCTCCACCCGGATACGGTCCCGTTGTCAGTACCCCGGTGCATCCTCGACTTCATGGACGAGGACTCTTTCTGGCAGCTCATCGAGGAATGCCGCCCCGCGGGCGACGACCCGGACGCCGACCGGCTGGCCGACGCCCTGACGGCCCGGCTGTCGCGGGGCCGTCTGTCGGAGATCACCGGCTTCGCGGAGATACTCTCGTACGCGCTGTACCGGCTGGACCGGCGGGAGTTCGGCGCCGACCTCTCGGGCGACGCCTTCCTCTACACCCGCGCGGCGGTGGTCGCCGACGGCCGGGCCGTCTACGAGAGGGTCCTCGCCGACCCCGCCCTCTTCGCCCCGTACGCCGAGGACTTCGTCTGGGCGGAGGCCCTGCTCTACGTCCCGGACCGGGCCCATGAACACCTCACGGGCGAGGAGTGGGACCGCGCGACCCGCTACTCCTACGAGTCGTATACGAACAAGGAGGGCTGGGCGTAACCGCCCCGCTCCCCCCGGGCCCGCTCCCCGGCCCCGCCCCGACGCGGGGGCGTGGCCGGGGCCGGGGAGGGGGAGGCGGTCCGGGTCAGTCCAGGGCCGGTTCCTCCTCGTAGGCGTACTGGCGGGACTGGACCGTGTACATCCGGCGGAAGGCGCCGGTTGCCTCGGGGGACATGAGTTCGCCGAACGAGCCGTGCTCGACGACCCGGCCCTGGTCGAGGACGTAGATCACATCGGCGTGGCGGACGCTGTGCAGCCGGTGGGTGATCAGGACGATCGTCTGGCCGTCCGCCGCCATGTCGCGGATCTGGTCGAAGACACGCTGTTCGGCCTCCGCGTCCAGGGCGCTGGTGGGTTCGTCGACGACCAGGATCCGGGCGTCCCGGTGGCGGGCGCGGGCGATGCCGAGGCGCTGCCACTGACCGCCGGAGATCTGGTGGCCGCCCCGGTAGCCGCGGGCCAGCAGGGTGTCCCAGCCGCGGGGGAGCGAGGCGACCGTCTCGTCGGCTCCCGCGTACGCCGCCGCCGCGTCCAGCCGCGGTTCGTCGTGGGGGGCGTCGGGGCGGCCGATGGCGACATTGACCCGGGCGGTGAAGGGCCAGCGGAAGAAGTCCTGGGCGACGATCGCGATCCGGTCGAAGAGCTGGGCCCGGTCGGCCTCGGTGGCGTCCACGTCGTCCCACATCACCCGGCCGGTGTCGGGCGGGTAGAGCCCGCAGAGCAGTTTGGCGAGGGTCGACTTGCCGGAGCCGTTGTTGCCGACGAGGGCGACGATCCGCCCGGCGGGGATGGTGACGTCGACCCGGTCGAGTGCGGGGGTGCCGTTGTCGCCGGGGTAGGTGAAGCTGACGTTCTCGAACCGTACGGCGGCGACGTGTTCGGGCAGCGGGCGGCCGGTGGCGGGGATCAGCCGCCGGTCGGCCTCCTTGCAGAGGGTGTCGAGGTCGGAGACGAAGAGGCTCTCCTCGTAGAGGAGGTTGAGCTGGACCACCAGCGACTCCAGGTTGGCGGAGCCGGTACGGATCGCGATGACGGCCGTCCCGGCGACCGCCAGATCCATCGTGCCGGTCCAGAGCAGCAGTCCGAGGGTGGTGTACGTGGCCCCCGTCGCCAGCCCCGTCCATCCGGAGGCGACCAGTCCGGTACGGGCGGCGAGTCCGGCCAGCCGGGTCTGCTCGCGCTCCCCGGTCTCGGCCATCATCCGGAAGTGCCGCAGCAGGAACGGGCCGATGTTGTGGACCCGTACCTCCGGCGCCGCCTGGGCGTCGATCAGCAGCCGGCCGAGGAGCTGCCCGGCCCGGGCGTGCTGGACCCAGGTATGGAAGGAGACATAGCGGCGGCGGGCGATGGTGAGGGAACTCCACGCGCTGGGCAGCGTCATCAGCATCAGCAGCGGCAACAGCGCCGGATGGAGCACGGTCAGCACCCCGGCCGCGGCGACGAGGGAGATACCCGCGTTCACCACCGAGGTCGAGAAGCGGATCATCCGGCGGGCGGACTCCGCGCCCCACTGCGCCGAGTCCAGCAGTTTGTGGAACTGCTCGTCCTCGACCGCCGACAGTTCGACCCGGGCGACCCGCTCCAGATACTCCTCCGTCGCGACCCGGAACACCTTGGGTTCGAGCCGGCCCGTACCGGCCGTGGAGACCGACCGCAGCAGCGCGCCGACGAGCGCGGTGAGCGCCACCGCGATCAGCGCCGGGACTGCGGCGGCCATCCGGTCGACGGTCGCGCCGCCGCCGAGGAGATGGACCAGGACCTGGTTGACCGCGATCAGACCGACCGCCTGGGCGATGCCGCCGCCGAGTTCGGCGCCCGCGACCCGGCGCAGGGCCCGCGGATCGGCCCGGTTGGCCAGCCCGATCGTGGCGGCGATCAGCCCCGGCATCCGGATGATCATGGCCCGGAGGTTCAGTTCGAGGAACGATCCGTCATGGGTGCTCCAGCCCGCCTCGTAGCGCAGGGGGCCGCCGAAGAGGAGCCGTTCGGACTCGGAGACCTCCTCGGGCGGTTCGGGAGCTTCGGGAGAATCGGGGGTGTCGGAGTCGTTCGGGGGTTTCGGGGGTTTCGGGGTATCGCCGGGCGTCCGGTCGGTCTTCTCGCGGGACGCCTTCGCGTCGCCGGGGCCGCCCGCCTTCTCCGTACGCGGGCCGGGGCCGCCGTTGACGCGTCCGCCGGGGGCGGTCGCCGTCCTGGCCCCCGGGGGCGAGTCGTCCTTCGCGGTCCGGTTCCGCGGCGCGGTCTCCGGCCCGGTCGTGCCGTCCTGGGCGAACGGTTTCGTCGTCGTCCGCCGGGTCCCCGTACCTGGTGTCTGCGTGGTCTCTGTTGCGCCGGTATCCCGCTGTGTCATACGAGCCACCCGTCTCGGTCAGTGGGTACGTCCCCCCTTCCGCCACACTCCTCCGGCGGGTGAACTCATCGGACGGAAAGGGCCGTTTCCACCCCGGGACGGGGGCGCTTGTGCCATGGGGCATGGGCGCTAGGCATATCCAGCGGACAGCGGACAGCGGACAGCGGACAGCGGGGCGGGGACGGGCCGCGATGTGACGGGCGCGATGTGACTGGGCGGGTCAGCCCGCGAGCTTCACCGGGCCCGACTCCCATGACGTGCGGCGGACCACCAGTACCGCCACGTCGTCGTAGCCGGGATGCGCCGGGCCGTCCGAGACCAGGCTCTCCACCAGCGCCTCCAGATCCGCCGTCCGGTCCGTATTGTCGTGCTGCGGGCGGGTCGTCCAGGCCGAGAGTCGCCGGGAGACCGCCGCCACCGCGTCCTCGTAGGGCCGGTCGGGCGTGTCCACCAGTCCGTCGGTGTAGAGCAGCAGCGCGGCCCCGGGCGCCAGCCGCTCGTGGTAGACGGGGTAGCGGTCGGCCGGGGTGTAGCCGAGCGGCAGCGCGCCGGGGACCTCCAGCTCGCGGACCGTGCCGTCGGGTTCGGCGAGCAGCGGCGAGGGGTGTCCGGCCCGGACGATCTGGAGATGTCCGGCGCGCGGGGAGACGTCCACGATGCAGCAGGTGGCGAAGCGGTCCGTATCGAGGCCCCAGAGGGTGCGATTGCCCCGGGCCATCAGCCGTTCGGCCCGGTAGCCGTCGTCGGCGTGGGCCCGCAGCGCCGTACGGAGCTGGCCCATCACGCCCGCCGCCTGCGCGCTGTGCCCCTCCACGTCCCCGATGACCAGGGACGCGCCGCCGTCCTCGCGCGGCAGCAGATCGAACCAGTCGCCGCCGACCTGCATGCCCTCGGCCGCCGGAACATATCGCGCGGCGATCTCGAAGCCGGGCAGCCGGGGCAGCGCGCGCGGCATCATCAGTTCCTGGAGTTCGGTCATCCGCCGCCGGAACAGGTCGGAGAGCCGGGCGCGGGCCAGTGACTGGGTGAGGATGCCCGCGATGGCGGCGGTCACGATCTGCTCGTCGGCGCCGAACTCCCGGGGGTGTTCGTAGGAGATGAGACAGCTGCCGACCGTGCCGTCGGCGGAGGTCAGCGGGATCAGGACGTACGCGCCGTGCTCCTCGGACGGCCGGACCCGGGGGTCGGGGAAGCGCCGGATGTACTCCGCGCGGTTCCGGAAGAAGAGGGGGTGTCCGGCGCGCAGGGCCTCCGCCATCGGGTTGTCGTCCACGGTGCCCATCACCCGCAGCCGGTCCAGCGTCTCGCGGGGATAGCCGACGGCGCCCGCGAGCAGTAGCCGTCCCTCGTGCTCGATATGGATGGCCAGCGCGCTCGCGCCCAGTTCGGGCAGGACCGTGCCGGTCATGGTGTCGACCACGTCCTCGGTGGAGAGCGCGGAGGCGAAGGAGTTGGTCACCTTGAGGACGAACTCCCGGCGGGTCTCGCGCCGTTTCGCCCGCTCCCGTTCGTCGGTGGCGTCCCAGACGACGCCGATCATCAGCCGGGGCCCGCCGTTGGGGTCGCGCTCCACCGCGCCCTTCGACTCCAGCCAGTGGACGGAGCCGTCGGGCCAGACGACGCGGTGGGCGGCGTGGTGGTCGCCGGTCTGGAGGCTGTCGGCGATGACATCGCGGATCCGGTCGACGTCGTCGGGATGGATGGTGCGGAGAAACGACTCGGCGAGGGAGTCGAAGCGGTCGGGGTCGAGACCGAAGAGCCGGATGGTGCGTTCGTCGGCGATGACGGTACCGGAGGGGATGTCCCACTCGAAGGAGCCGATATTGCCGCTGGACATGGCGAGTTCGAGCCGGGTACGGCCGCTGGGCGGCTCCGGGCGGCCGGAGCCCCCTGCCCCTCCGGTCCTCCCGGTCCTCTTATGAGGTGCCGCTTTCATCGCCGCTGCCGCCGCAGCCGCCGGTCCGGGGACGGTGCTCGGGCTCCGGCCCGGACCCGGCTCCGGCTGTCCTGAGGGCTCCCGGGCCGAGTCATGGCCCAGGTCACGGCCCTGGTCCCGGTCGTGGTCCCGATGGTGGACCTGGTCGTGGTCCCGGTCCCGTAGGAGCAGCCGTTCCAGCCGGTGCGCGTACACCTCCGCCACGGCGGTCAGCAGCGCGTCGTCCCCGGGCGGCAGCGGTACCGGCCCGTCGTACTGGACCACCAGCACCCCGAAGGTCCGGCCGTCGGCTGTCAGCGGTACGACCGCGAACCGTATCGAGGTCCGCATCGCCGAAAGATCGGGATAGCGCTCCGCCAGCTCGTCGGAGACCCCGTAGACCGTCCGCAGCTCCCGTACGGCGACGGCGGCGGGCAGCGGGGAGTCCGGGGCGACCACCGGGAACCGCCGGATGCTCTCCTCGTCGGTGCCCTCGTAGACGGTGAGCCGGAGCCAGCCGTCCCCGTCGAGCAGGAAGACGGAGCCGCCGTACGCGCCCAGACCGGCCAGGCCGTCGGTGAGCGCGCGGGTCAGCAGGGCGGCCGGGTCCGGGGCGGTCAGCAGCCGGTTCGCCCAGCCCCCGGCCGCCTTCCCCGCGTCGGGGACCGCTCCCGGGTCCGATTCGGAGTACGTACCGGAACCCGTCCCGGGGTCCGTTTCCGTACTCCTGCCGTACTCCTCGGCCGTCATCTGCCGCCACCTCCTCACGGAGAGGGACGTCGCTCACGGGCTGGCCGTCCGGACCAGTCTCCCCGGGGAACGCGCCGCTGTCCTCACGACCGTCCCCGCCCCGGCACCGGAACCCGGAGCCGGGGAGAAAGCCAGGTAAAAAGAAACGTAAAATCCAGTTCTATTGGTTTATTTACCATATAGGACTTTTGGCCTTTCGTTCCGGCAGGCCCCCGGGGACGCTGGAAGGACCCCGCCGCGACCCGGGCGGGGCCCCCAGCAGGAAGCCGATACCCGTGCCCCCGACCCCTGCGGCACCCGCCGAGGCCCTGCCCCTCGACGACGCGCTGATCGCGTCCCTCGTCGAGGACGCCACCCTCGCCCCGTCCCTGCACAACGCCCAGCCGTGGCTCTTCCGCTACGACCCCGGAGGCCGGACGTTCACGATCCGCGCCGATCCGGCCCGCGAACTGCCGTCGACCGACCCCGAGCGCCGCGCCCTGCACATCAGCTGTGCCGCCGCCGTGCTCAATCTGCGGGTCGCCGCCGCGCACGCCGGGTGGCAGGCGGTCACCGAACTGCTGCCGGACCCCGAGGACCCCGATCTGCTGGCCGAGGTCTCCCTGGTCGCCCGGCGCCCGGAGTCGTACGACGAACTGACCGAGCTGTATCCGGCGCTGCGCCGCCGCCACACCAGCCGAGTGCCCTTCGACGACGAGCGGATCGAACCGTCGCTGCTCGACGTGCTGGGCCGGGCGGCCCTGATGGAAGGCGCCAGACTCGCCTTCCCCGACGCCTTCCACCGGCGGACCATCCTCGAACTCAGCGGCGAGGCGCTCGCCCGTGAGCAGGAGGATCCCGCGCACCGGGCCGAGATCGCCCACTGGATCGGCGACCCGGCGGAGGGCGGCGTGGCGGACGACGGCATCCCCCGGTACGCCCTGGGCCCCCGGCGCCGGGGCGGCGCGGCCCCGGTCCGGGACTTCGCGCCGGACCCGTCGGCGGCCCGTCCGCGTACCCCGGCGCCCGGCGACCGGATCGCCGACTCCGGGCCGCCCGCCGCCGCCTCCGACACCGCCCCGGGCGGGGACCCGGCCCGCGCGCCCGGCCCGGATCCCGGTTTCGTCCGGGAGTCCGCCGTCTTCGAGGACTCCCCCCAGCTGGCCCTGCTCGGCACGGTCCGCGACCATCCGGCGGACTGGCTCCGCGCGGGCCAGGCCATGGAACGCGTCCTCCTCGAAGCCACCCTCGACGGCCTCGCCACCTCCGTCGCCTCCCAAGTGCTGGAGTGGAGCGATCTGCGCTGGGCGATCCGCGACCCGGCGTCCGCGATGGGCCATGTCCATATGGTCATCCGGCTCGGCTACGGCCCCCTGGGCCCGCTGACCCGGCGCAGGCCGGTGGACGACGTACTCACGGTGGAGCCGGGCGGACCGGACGGGCCGGGGGAGTAGCGGTCGGTGGCGGGAGCGGTCGGGGGGGGGGGGGCGGGGGGGCGCGGCCCCCCCCCCCCCCCCCCCCGCCGGCGCGGGGGGGGGGGGCCGCCCGGGTGAAC